>CAMWWA010000008.1 GCA_947177825.1 uncultured Clostridia bacterium | reverse complement strand
TTTTGCAAGTATTTATAAAATACGGAAAATTATTATCAAAAAATGTATAAATATAAAAGTTTTTTTTCGTGCGCTTGCCAAACGGTATGAATATATGTATAATATAGGGGTAATAAAATAGGAGAAGGTTGGCATATGATAAAACTTTCAAAACGTATTTCCGAAATTTCCCCTTCGATGACTCTTGCGATTTCCGCAAAGGCCAACGAGCTTAAAGCGGCAGGCGAAAAGGTCATCTCGTTCGGCGTGGGCGAGCCCGATTTCGACACCCCCGCACACATCGTCAAGGCGGCGAAGGACGCGCTCGATTCAGGCAAGACAAAGTACGTTGCGGCGGCGGGACTTCCCGCGCTCAAAAAGAGCATATGCGCCAAGCTGAAAAGGGAGAACGGGCTGGACTACGAGCCTTCGCAGATAATCGTTTCCAACGGTGCGAAGCACTCCATATTCAACGCGATTTTCGCAACGATAGAGGAGGGCGACGAGGTGCTTATACCCAAGCCCTACTGGCTGACCTATCCCGAGGTTATAAAGAGCTGCGGCGGCGTGCCCGTGTACATATACGCAACTCCCCGTCACGGCTACAAGGTGACGGCGGCGCAAATCGAGGCGATGATTACGCCCAAGACCAAGATGCTGATATTCAACAGCCCCTGCAACCCCACGGGCGCGGTTTATACCGAAAGCGAGATACGCGAGATTGCGGAGGTCTGCCTGCAGCACAACCTTATCGTGCTTGCCGACGAGATTTACGAAAAGCTTATATACGGCGGCGAGACGCATTTTTCGATTGCAAACGTTTCCCCCGAAATGAAGGAGAACACCATAGTCGTAAACGGCGTTTCCAAGTCCTACGCGATGACGGGCTGGCGCCTTGGCTACCTTGCGGCGCCCGCTAACGTTGCAAAGGCGATAGCTTCCTTCCAGAGCCATTCGACTTCCAACGTCAACACGATGCCGCAGTACGCAACCATTGCCGCGCTGGACGGCGACGAGAAGCCCATGCTGGATATGATTAAGGCGTTCGGCGAAAGGCGCGAAAAGATGCTTGAAGTGCTTGACAGTATGAAGTGCTACGGTCTGGACTACGTGAAGCCCGACGGCGCGTTCTATGTAATGCTGCTCTGCTACAACCTGTACGGCAAGAGCTACGAAGGCGTTAAAATCCACGGCAGCTTAGACCTTTGCGAAATGCTTTTAACCCACGCAAAGGTTGCGGCGACTCCCGGTATATGCTTCGGCGACGACGACGCCATAAGACTTTCCTATGCGCTTTCCATGGAAGAGATGCTTGAAGGTCTGCGCCGCATAGCCGAATTTGCCGCAAAAGTGCAGTAATAGCGCTTGGATTGATATTAAAGTAAAATTTTGGCGGAAATTTTCAAAAAGGTATTGAAAATCCCCCTTTTTATGATAGAATATTTATAAAAGAAGTTTTATAACTTTTATCAAGGAGGATTTTTATGATAAAAATTATTTGCGGTCCCAAGGGCTCGGGCAAGACTAAACAGATTATTCAGCTTGCCAACTCTAACGCCGCGTCTGCCAAGGGTTTAAGCGTATTCGTAACCGATACCGACCGCTACGTTCACGACGTTGTCCGTGCCGTAAGATTTATTAACGTTACCGAATATAACGTTGCGGGCGAGGACGCTCTGTGCGGATTTATTAAGGGCGTCGTTGCGGGCAATTACGACATTGAATACGTATACCTTGACGGTATTGCAAGAATTGCCGGCAAACAGCTTAAGGACCTTGCCGCAACTTTCTATATGCTGGATAAAATTTCCAACCAGAGCGGTCTGGTTATTACGATAACGTGCAGCTGCGATAAGAGCGAGTTGCCCGAGTTTATCGCAAAGTATTGCTGAGCAAGTTTTTAGAATTGTGCTACGGCGACCGCTTGGAAGAGTGGTCGCCGCTTTAATTATTATATCAAATTAACAAACCAAACATAGGAGTCTATTATGAAATTCATCAGTACGCGCGGCGGAGAAAAAGTTACGGGTGCGGAAGCCATAGTGAAAGGGCTTTCGGCAAACGGCGGACTTTTCGTGCCCGAAACCTTTCCACAGGTGAGCGGCAAGGAGATGGAGGAGATGCTTTCTATGAGCTATCCCGAACGCGCGGCAAAGGTGCTTATAAAATACCTTGACGATTACGACGAGAAGGAGCTTTTGGAAGCCTGCGAGGCGGCGTATGCCAAGTTCGAAGGTCCCGACCCCGCTCCGCTTGTAAAGATAGAGGACAAGCTGTATATACTGGAACTCTTCCACGGACCGACGTGCGCGTTCAAGGATATGGCGCTTACCGTTCTGCCCTACCTTTTAAGGAAAGGGTGCGATATATGCGGCGTTAAGGAGCAGATACTCGTGCTGGTGGCGACCTCGGGCGATACGGGCAAGGCGGCGCTGGAAGGCTTTAAGGACGCGGACGGCGTTAAGATTATGGTGTTCTATCCCGACGACGGCGTGTCCTCCATGCAGAAGCTGCAGATGTGCACGCAGGAGGGAAAAAACGTAAACGTGGTTGCCGTCAAAGGCAATTTCGACGACTGCCAGACCGCGGTCAAGACCATATTCAACAGCGAAGAGGACGCGGCCGTTTTAAAGGAAAAGGGAACGCTTCTGTCCTCGGCAAACTCCATAAACTTCGGCAGGCTCGCGCCGCAGATTGCCTACTATTTCTCGGCTTACTTAGACCTCGTTTCTTCCTCCCAGATAGAGATGGGCGAAGAAGTGGATTTCAGCGTGCCCACGGGCAACTTCGGCAACATACTCGCCGCGTACTATGCAAAGCGCATGGGCCTGCCCGTACGCAGACTGCACTGCGCTTCCAATATGAACAACGTGCTCACCGATTTCCTTGCAAAGGGCAAGTACGACGTGCACAGGGAATTTTACAAGACTATGTCGCCCTCTATGGATATTCTCGTTTCCTCCAACCTCGAAAGACTGCTTTTCGAAGTGTCGGGCAGAGATTATAAGGTGACTGCGGAGCGCATGGCTAAGCTCAAGAGCGAGGGCGTTTACGAGATAACCGAGGAAGAGAGAGCAAAGATTGCCGAAATTTTCGACGGCGGTTTTGCCGACGAGGACGAGGTTGTGGAGACGGTGTACGACCTGTTCTGCGACACGGGCTATACCATGGATACGCACACGGGCTGTGCAATGAAGGTTGCAAACGACTGGTTCTATAAGAACAAAAAGGACGTGACCAAAATGGTTGTCGTTTCCACCGCAAGCCCTTACAAGTTCCCCCAGGATGTTCTTTACGCGGTTACGGGCAACGACGTCCGCGACAGCTTCAAGGGCATCAAGCGCCTGCACGCGGCTACCGCAATGGCAATTCCCAAGAGCCTTGCAACCCTGCGCGACAAGCCAATCCGCTTTAAGACGACGGTTGCGAAGGACAAGATGTTCGAGGAAGTGCTGAAATTCGTTGAACAGAAATAAACAGTAAAAATCAAACCGCCGCGCAGGCAAATGCGCGGCGGTAATTTTTTAAACAAAATAATTTAAAATTAGGTATGTACAAACGCGCAAAACGGTGATATAATGTACTTAATTAACGACAGGGGAGTGTTCTATGGACGTTACCAACCAAAGATTTATAACCATGGGCGAGCTTTTGTTAAGGCTTTCGCCCCCCAATAACGAGAAGATAAGGACGACGGATGAGTTCAAGGTTACCTACGGCGGCGCGGAAGCCAACGTTGCGGCGGCGCTTGCCAACCTGGGTGTGGACAGCTCCTACTTCACCGTGGTGCCCGATTCGTCGATAGGCAAGGCGGCAATAAGATATTTAAGGAGCAACGACGTTCACTGTTCGCCCTGCATTTACGGCGAAGGCAGAATGGGCATATATTTCCTTGAAGAGGGCTTCGGCGTGCGCGCAAGCAAGGTCACTTACGACAGGAAGGACTCCGCGTTTGCAAAGTACGATTTCAAGACCATAGATTTCAAGCAGAAGCTTAAAGGCTTTACCTGGCTGCATTTAAGCGGCATTACGCCCGCGCTTTCCAAGAGCTGCCGCGAGCTTATTCTGCTTGCGCTTAAGGCGGCTAAGGAGCTGAATATTACCGTTTCGTTCGACTGTAATTACCGTTCGGCGCTTTGGGAGTGGCAGGAGGCGAGGGACTGCATAACCGAGTATCTGCCCTACGTGGATGTGCTTTTCGGCATCGAGCCCATAAATCTGCCCGGTCCCGACGGCAAGGATATGAAGGACGGATTGACGATGAATCCTTCCTACAAGGAGCAGGACAGAATTTTCCGCGCGCTGCACGCAAAGTACAATTTCAAGGCGATTGGCAGGCACGTGCGCTACGTACATTCGGGCAGTGAGAACAGCCTGAAGGCGTTTATGTGGTACGACGGCGAAACTTACGAAAGCAAGATTTTCCGTTTCAGTATTCTCGACCGAGTTGGCGGCGGCGACGCGTTTGCGAGCGGTATGATTTACGCGTTGATGCGCGAAATGCCCGCGGAGGATATAGTTAACTTTGCGGTTGCTTCGTCGGTTATCAAGCACACCATGCACGGCGATTTCAATATCACCGACGACGAGGAGAGCATCATCAAGCTGATGAACCAGAACTACGAAATAAGAAGATAATATAAAATAAATTGCGCCGCGCAAAGGTTGCCTTTGCGCGGCGCTTTCTATTTGCTTTTTTAAATTCAGATATCCTTTACGTTCAAAGCTTTAAGCGAATAGGTCAGAGTGCCCAAGCCGAACGGAAGGGGATTGGTCATGCGCAGCAGTACCGAGCGCGTACCGTTGACGTCGTTGTTTTCCACGGTGGAATACCAGCAGGTGGGGTTGGAGCCTTTCAGGTCCGCGTTTATCGACATCACAACCGCGTTAAAGCGGTAAGTCCTTGCCGTTTCGTCGCCGCTCGAAGGGGTGCCGTCAAAGAAAATGTAATCGTCGGGCGCGCAGTTGTCGAGGGCGGTTATAATTGCCTTCTGCGCTTCGTCGTTGCGGTCAAGCTCCACGGGTGCGGTTATGGTTACCGTGCTGACCTGCACTGCGCCGTTCTGGGGAGCGACTACTTTAAACTTTCTGGAAGCGCCGCCCGTCATCGTGAACGCGCGTACGGCAGCTCTCAGCTGGCTGTTGTCGAATATCGAAAGTCCCGACTTGTCTTTAAGCTTAATCTTCTTCGCTTCCTGTTCCTTTACCTCGGCAAGGTTGTCGGTCTGTTTGACCAAAGCTTCGGTGCAGTCCACGTTGTAAAAGGTTTCGAAAACCGAATCGGTCTGCACGTAGGCAACGTCTATAATCTGGGTGCCGATGGAGTCGGGAGCGGTGTTCTTTATAATCTGCTTCGAATATACGGGTTGAAGGTTGTCGCCCGCAAGACGGAATTTGCATACCGACTGCAAAACGTCGTCAAACTTTTTCTCGTCGCCCGTGGCGGTAATCTTGTAAGCGCCGCTTATCGCAAGCGAGGTGGTGTAAACGTACACGGGCTCGCTTTTCGCTTCCTCCGTACGGTACTCCTCGGGAAGAGCCGCGCTCTGCCAGTCGTACGACTTTTCCATATAGAATTCGGTGGTATATACGGCGTTTTCCGTATCGTAGCTTACCGAATAGCCCGTAGCGCTGGTATCTTTAAAAGTAATGCCGTATTCCGCAACTTCCTTGTGGCTCTGCCAGTAATCGAGGTAATTTTTCTCGACCATGGCGGAGGTGCGCGCGTTCCAGTTCGCGGTGGTCGCCACTTTGTTGTCGGGGGTGGACTTTGCGCAGCCGCCCAGCGTAATAAGGCTTGCGGCAGTCAAAACAACCGCAAAACATTTACTAAAAGCTTTCATACGCAAAATTATAGCATATATTTTCGTGAATGTAAAAACTTTTGCACTCTAAATAATTAAAAATTAGGCGCGGGCGTGTTATAATGGAGGGGAAAGAGGTTGCTTATGAGCAGGACTTACGTTGCGCCGACACTCCGGGCGGGACTTGAAAAATTTAAGAAAATCGTTGCCGCGCACTCCGAAAGAGAGGGATGCGAGGGCAAGCGCCTGGTGGTGTTCTGCGAGGACAGATTGTCGCTGGTTGCGGAGCGCGCCGTGTGCGAGGCGGTGGGCGGCACGTTTGCCGTGTCCGTCTATACCCTGTCGCGCTTTTTATCTTCGCAGACGGGGGCTTGCGACAACGTGCTAACCTCGCAGGGCTCGGCAATGGCTATCCGCAAACTCATAGAGAGCAACCGCGAAAACCTGCAGCTTTTCAAACGCCTTTCTGCAACCAACGCCGCGCAGGAGGTTTACGACACCATAGCGCTTCTGTATTCTTCCAAAATTTCCGCGGAAGATATTGGCGGCATAGAGGCGGGCAACAAGCTTTTAAAGCGCAAGCTGCACGATTTGGAGCTTTTATACAGGGAGTATTCCGACTATTTAAAGGAGCGCGGCGCCGTGGACAGAAACGCCTATTTGAGGCGCCTGCCCGACGTCATACGCGCCTCGCAGAAGATTAAGGGGGCAGACGTCGTATTCCTCGGCTTTCAGGCTTTCACGTCGTCGGTGGCGGACTGCGTGCGCGCGTGCATGCAGACGGCGGACGGCGTTTACGGAATTTTTGTCGGCGGCAGCGAAAAGAAATACGTCAACGAGGCGTGGACGACGTTTGTCAATATCGCCCGTGAAGAGGGCGTTTGCGGAAAGGATATAGGCGGCTTTGCGGAGAAACTGCCGTCGGGCGCGGTGCCTGCGGCGGAGCATATAAGAAAGTACGCTTTCGAGCCCGAAAGCTTTCATAAAACGCTTAGTTTGGGCATATCACGCGGTCAATTGTGCGTGGCGGAGGCAACCGACGCGGACGAGGAGTGCAATTTTATCGCTTCGCAGATTTTAAAATGCGTGAAAGAGGACGGTGTGCGTTACCGCGACATTTCGGTTATGCTGCCCGATATAAACGGGGTGCAGCCCGCATTGGAAAGGGCGTTCGGCGAGTACGGCGTGCCCATGTACGTGGACAGGCGCTATCCGCTTTCGTCGCACTCGGTGTGTTCTTTTATTCTCGATTATCTATCCTGCGCGGTTGACGGGTGCCGCCCCGAAAGCGTGCTTGCGGTTGTTTCGTCCCCTTTGTTTACGCTTGACTGCAAGGACGGCGACCTGCGTACTGACAGGGATATTTTCGTCAACTATATGCTGCGCGCGGCAAGCTACCGCGGCGGCGTGAAAAAGCCGGTAAACGAAAACATATGCAAGGAGCCGGGGCTGGACTGCGCTGCGGTGGAAAGAGTGCGTTCGGCGTTTTTGAACGGGTTGAAGTGCCTGCCTTCGAGGGAGGCGGACAGTTCGGCGGCGTGCGGAGCGGTGCGCAGTCTTTTAAAGAATTTCAACGCGGAGGCGCGTCTTAAGGAGATGGCTGCCGAAGCGGAAGCGTGCGGATACGCCTCGGTTGCGGCAATGTCCAAGAGGGCTTATAGCGAGGTTTTGAAAGTTATTGACGAGGCGGAAAAACTGACCGCGGGCGAAAGGACGACGGTGCGCGAGTTTGAAAAAATTTTAAAGAGCGGTTTTGCCGCCGCCGAAATTTCGCTTATCCCTCCCAAGCAGGACGCGGTGTTTATAAGCGACTTGTCGGCGTGCGCAAACGCGGGCAGCAAGGTGGTGTTCATAGGCGGACTGACCGACGCGGTGCCCGCCGCATCGCAGGATACCGCAATACTGACCGACGGCGAGCTTACCTCGCTGGAAAAACTCAAAATCGCAGTTTCCCCCAAGATATCGCAGGTCAACAGGCGCGTGAGGGAAATGACCGCGCTCAACTTCTGCGCGTTTTCCGAAAAGCTGTACCTTTTGTACCCGTTGCGCAGCGGCGGCGAGGAGTGCGGCGTTAGCGAGATTATTTCGTACATAAAAAAGCTGTTCAACGTCGACGGCAATCCCGTCGCGCCCGTGCCCGTAAAATATCTTGCGGTTACGGACGAAAACTTTGCCTATACCTGCGCGCGGACTACGCCTGCTTTAAGGCATCTGACTTTCTTTTTAAGCGGCGACAAGGATTACGGCGCAAGCCGAATGGCGGCGGTATATAAGCGGCTGAAAGAGGATGAAGGCGGCAAAAACGCGGCGGCTCTGTTCGGTGAAAAGAGCGAGGAAGGCGGCGTTGACTGGCGTGCGCTCTACGGCGAAAGCGTTTCGCCCACCGCTTTGGAAACCTATTTCTCCTGCCCCTATAAGGCGTTTATGCGGCAGGGGCTTAAACTCAACGAACGGCGCGAGGGCACTTTCCGTCCCCTCGATTCTGGCAACTTTATTCACGCCGTTCTGGAGGAGGTTGCGCGCAAGCTCAACGATATATCCGACGGCGCGGAGTGCGAACGCGTTGCGGAGCAAACGGCGCTTAATCTTCTGGATAAGGCGGCGTATCTCGTGCAGGAGGACGACGGCGCTTCGTCATACTCGGCGCGCAAGCTTGTAGAGGAAGCAAAGATACTTTCCGTCGGAATGTTTGAACAGCTTAAAAATTCCGACTTCAAAGTCGAGGGCGTGGAGGCGCGCTGCAAAGTCGGGCTGGGCGGTGCTGTCACCGTCGGCGGCAGAATCGACAGGGTGGATTCGACGGGCGAGCTGGTCAGAATTATAGACTACAAGACGGGCACGATTGACGACAGTCCTTCGTCCTACTATATGGGGCTGAAATTGCAGCTGCCCCTGTATCTTTCCGCGGCGGCGGAGGGGCGGCGCGCGGCGGGTGCGTACTATTTCCCCGCAAATCTCGACTATTCCGCAGGCGGCGGTTCGTTTACGCTTAAGGGCTTTATGGACGGCAGCGAGGAGGTCGTAAGAAGCTCCGATACCACCTTACAGGAAAAGGAACGCAGCCGGTACGTGGGCGCGTACCTCAACGGAAGAAAGCTGGACAAGGCCATGACCAGGGAGGACTTTGCAGACTTTCTGGACTACTCCAAGCAGGTGGCGCAAAAGGGCGCGGCGGAGCTTGTAAGCGGCGAGCTTGCGCCTTCGCCCGTCAGCGGCGCGTGCGGTTCGTGCAAGTATGCCGGCTGCTGCGGCTACGACGCGGAGGCAAAGGGCGGCCGCGAGGAGGTAAGCGCGGACTGCAAGACTATTGCCGGGATAGCGCGCGAAAACAGGAAGGGAGGAAGCGGATTATGAGCGCAACACCCGAACAGTTACAGGCGATAGAGGCGCGCGGCGAGGTGCTGGTTTCGGCATCTGCGGGCGCGGGCAAGACCACGGTTATGATTAAAAGGCTTGCCGATATATTGGAGGAAGGCGCAAGCCTGGACAACGTGCTTGCCGTTACTTTTACCAAAAAAGCCGCCGCGCAAATGAAGGAAAAACTGCGCGTTGAACTCATTGCAAGGCTGAACGCCGCGGACGGTGAAAAGCGTGAAAATATCCGCGCGCAGCTGGGCAAAATCAATACGGCGGACATAAGCACCATTCACTCGTTCTGCGCACGGCTTATCCGCACTTACTTTTACGCGTTGAAGGTGGACGCGTCGTTCGAGGTGCTGTCCGCAGGTGCGGAGGAAAACGCGCTGCGTGCGCGTGCGATGGACGAGCTGTTCGACGGGCTGTACCAGGACAACGACTCCGACCTTTACACGCTGCTTGAAAGGCTGAGGAAAAAGCGCAGCGACAAGGCGCTTAAGGAGATGCTTTACGAGGCGTACGACGAGGTGCGCCAGCGCCCGGATTATGCGAAACTGCTGGACGAGGTCATCGCGTTCACTTACACCGAAGAGGGCTTTGAAAAGGCGTGCGCGGAGTACGGCAAAGTAATTGCGGAAAAGTACGGCGTGCTCGCCGGTGCGATAGAAAAATTCGCGCAAGACTTTCACCCTGCGGTAAACGCCGAAGGGTATTTGAAGGTGCTGGACGAAATGCGCTCGACGCTTATCGCGCTTGCCGAAAGCGGGCAAATTTTTTCGCCCCCTGCAAGACTTTCCAACTCCGTAAAGCCGAGGGTTAAAAGCGAGGTTGCCGAGGACGACGCGGCGTTTTCTTCGTTCTGCGACAAGATTAAAAAGCGCTACAAGGCGGTTAACAAGGATACGGAGGATGAGGGAACCGAGAGGCGGCGGTTCTTCGAAAGCGGAGCGGTTGCTCAGGCGTTTGTAAGCGTATTAAAGAGGTTTGCCGCCGCATATGACGGGGTTAAGCGCGAGGAAAGCAAGCTTGATTACGGCGATTTGGAGCACTATGCGCTTGCTCTTTTAAACGGCGAAGAGTGCGACGGGGACGTCCGCGCGGCGATAAGGGAGAAATATCAATTCGTTTTCGTGGACGAATATCAGGACGTCAATCCTATTCAGGACGAGATTATAAGCGCGGTTGCCGGCAACGATATTTTCTGCGTGGGCGACCTTAAACAGGCGATATACGGCTTCCGCGGCAGCCGCTCGCGCTTCTTTGCGGAAAAGTGCGGCGTGGTCGGAAGCAGGGGCAAATACGTAATTCTGCCCGACAATTTCAGAAGCGCAAAGGGCGTTATATCGTTCGTCAACGACCTGTTTTCAGAGGTGATGAAACCGCCCGTGTGCGAGTTCGATTATGCCGACGGGCACGCGATGAGGGGCGGCGCGCGCTATAAAGAGGGCTGTGGCGGCGTTGCCGAAATCTGCCTTTTCGAGGGCGGCGAAACGCCCAAGGAAGAGGCGCGCGGAATCTATTCTGTTTCCGAACAGAAGCTTGCCGCAAAGAGCTTAGCCGCCGAGGGACTTGCCGTACTTCAACTCGTGGAGGAGGCGTTAAAGAGCGAATATTTCGACCCCGACGAGGGGCGGATGAAAAAGGTGGAAACGGGCGACATATGCGTGCTTACAAGAAAGCGCGCCAACAGGAGCGCGCAGGGCATAGTGCGCGCGTTGACTGCCAAATATCCCGTTGCGGGTGCGGCGGAGGTAAATATCTGCGACCGTCCCGAAATAATACGCATGCTAGACGTTTTGAACTATCTGGACAACGGCGCGCAGGACGTTGAGCTTGCAAGCGCGCTGCTGTCTCCTCTGGGAGCGATGACCGAGGGCGAGCTTGCAAAAATACGTATTTTCGGCGACGCGAACAAGGATAAAATTATTAGGGACGAACGCGAAAACAAGACGCCGCTCTTCCGCGAGTGCGCCGCGGCTTACGCGGAAAATTGTAAGGACGGCACGGCTGAAAAACTGCACGCCTTTTACGGGCGCGTTGACAGGCTGCGCACGCTTTCCGGCAGTATAGGCGCCGCGCGGCTGATTGACGAAATTATTTGTGTGGGCAACTTCTCGGCGGCGTACGACACGGAGGGCAAGCTTGCCGCGCTGAGAAGATTGCAGAGCGAGGCTTATTCGCCGTCGGGCGAACTGTACCTGGGCGCCTTTCTTGCTAAGGTGCGCGCCGGAGGAAACAAAATTTTAGCGCCTGCCGCGCTGGCTTCCGACTGCATAAAGGTTATGACCATGCACGCCTCCAAGGGGCTGGAATTCCCCGTGGTGATAGTCGCCGATATCGCGGCGAGCTACGCGGGCGACGACAGGTGCGAAATGCCGTTTGACGACGACTTCGGTTTTGCTCCCCGTTACTTCAACGCGGAGGACAGGTCGCAGAGCAACACGCTGCTGCGCAGGCTTTATAAAATGCGCGCGGAGCGGGAGGAGCTGAGCAACGAAATAAATCTGTTCTACGTTGCGTGCACGCGCGCCAAATACGCGCTGCATATCCTGACGGAAAGAGCGGAAGACTTCGATTGCGTAAAGGCGGGCTATGCCGATAATTACGCTGATTTGTTCGATATTAAGGCGTTTAACCCTCGTATATTGTCCGTTGAGGAGCAAACGGGACAGTCGGAGGAGGGCGTGCGCCGCGTGCTGGACGAGAGCCGCGCCGACCAGAATACGCTTGACGAGTTGAGGGAAATTTCCTCATATAAATATCCTTACGAAAGGGGCGTTGACCTTCCCGTAAAGGGTTCGGCTTCGGGGCTGCTGCGCGCGCTGAGCGAAGAGGCGAACTCGGAAATTCTGTTCGACGACGGGATGGAGGAGGGCGCCGATACCAATGCGGAGGCGGGCATTGCCTACCACAGATTTTTGGAGCTGTGCGACTTTTCGGTGAGGAGTGAAGAGGGCGTTATGGCACAGCTGAAACGCTTTGAAAGCGCCGGTCTTATGACTGCGGAACATGTCGCCCTTGTGGGCGTTGAACAGCTGGTGCGCATACTTTCTATGTCCGCGTTCGACGGCGTTGAAAACAAAAATCTTTACCGCGAGCGTGAGTTTGTGTGCCGCCTTCCTTCCGCCGGTTACGTATCGCTTAAAAACGGCGGCAACGGTTTTGCCGTTGGCGAGGACGACGGGAACGGCGTAATAGTGCAGGGCGCAATCGACCTTTTAGCGGTAAACCGCAAAGGCGGCAGGGCGGTAAGCGCGGACATAATCGACTACAAATACAGTGCCCATTCGGAAAGCTATATAAAGAAAAAGTACGCCCCCCAGCTTGCGCTGTACAGGAGCGTGGTGTGTGCAATTTACGGTCTTAAAGAGAGCGACGTTTCGACGACGATAATAAATATCCGCGCCTTAAAACAGATAGATATGGCGGACGGTGATTGATTGCGCCAAAATCAGGCAAAGTACGACAAAATAAATCCTATGTCGCGGTGATTTACGGCTATAATTTGACCGTATGGTAACGGTGACGAATTTATTTAAAAGCGTGCTTGCACAACTTGGCAATGCGGACTTCGGTCTGCTTATAGTAATCGACCTTGCGGCGTTCGGCGTGGTTTTTGCCGCCGCGCTTATCGGGTGCCTTATCTCGCACAGGGTTCGCGCCCGTGACAAGCGCGCTTTCCTGTATGCGGTAAACGCGTTTACGGCGCTTACGCTTGCCGTGTTTTTAACCGAGTTCCCCTTAGCCCATTCGGTTGCCGCTTCGGCGGTGTTCTGGTGCGCGGGATATCTTTTATACGGCGCGCTTAGCCTTTTTAAGGCGCGTAAAAAGCGTGCGCCCGCAGCGGAGGGTACGCCCGTGCAAGCTGCGGTAATTGCCTCGGGCAGACAGGTAAGACAGCCGCAGAGCGCGCCCGTAACCGACGCGCCCGCCGCGCAGAGCGGAGTTAGGCTTGAACACGCTCTGTCCATTGCCGACAAGCTTTTATTGAAAAACCTCGGCAGGGGCGACAGGCAGGAGCTTGAAAAAATCAAAATCGCGCTCACCGTCTTAAAGGTGAAGGGAGTGCTTTCGCCGCAGGAGGGAGAGTCGCTCAACGAAATGTTCAACGCTCTTTTAAAGCTCATGGCAAAATACGATTTATAAAATGAAAGAGAGGGGCAGCCGTGCGGCTGCCCCCTCTTTTTTTACTGCGTTGAAGTTATCGCGCCTATGAACATATCCTTGGCTGCAATCTCTGTGCGCGTCTTATCGTTCCTGACTATGACGACGTCGCCTATCGTAAGGCGTTCGAAGGGAAATTTGCGGCGCCCGACAAGCGCGCCCGTCAGGCGGTTTGCGGAAATTTCGTAATCGTCCACGTGTCCCAAAAATTTTCCGTCCTCGCTGTAAACGGGTTGTCCCAGCTTTAAGTTGCGGCTTGCTTTGCTGCGCTTGCCCGTCGTTAAAGCGCACAGCTTTCCGTCCTTTATTTTCGCGCCCGCGCTTTCCGCAAAAAACTCGGTTTCCTGTTGGTTACAGCATATATAGCCCTCAATTCTGTCCTCAACGCGGCTGATTGCCATAATATAGCCCTCTTTCTGCGCGCTTTCGCATTTGATTTGTATGCCGAAAAGTTGACTTGCTTTCATTTATCTTTCTCCTTACACGCTATCATATTAAGCTTGCTTTCTAACTATCACGGAAAAAAATGACTTATACTGTCGAAGCCGTATAATTGTGCGGTACCGTATACGTAAAAAGGTTGACAGTTGACTTGACAGGTGTAAAGTTTTGCTGTATACTTTCTACGATATGGCAAATTTGAAGAAAAAGTACGACGTTATAATCGTCGGAGCGGGAGTCGCGGGGCTGAACTGCGCTCTCAATCTTCCGTGCGGCAAGTCCGTTCTTATAATCTGTAAAAAATCGCCCAGGCAGAGCGACAGCTATCTTGCGCAGGGCGGTATTTGCAGGCTGCGCGGCGACTTCGATTACGACGAATATTTTAACGACACCATGCGCGCGGGGCACTACGAAAACAACCCCGACTCGGTGGAGTGTATGTTGAAGGGCTCGCAGGAGATTATCGACGACCTGGTTAAGTGCGGCGTGCGCTTCGAAAGGGAGCCCGACGGTTCCTTTGCCTACACGAGGGAGGGCGGACACACCTCGCCCAGAATTTGCTATCACGAGGATTGCACGGGCAAGGAGATAACCTCCGCGCTTATGAAGAAGGTTAAAAAGCTTGAAAACGTGCAGGTTGCGCCTTGCGTGGTTATGCTGGATATTATAGAGAACGGCGGCAGGTGCGTTGGAATAATCGCACACGACGGAAAGGAAAAGAAGACGGTAAGCGTTTACGCAGACTACGTTGTGCTTGCGACGGGCGGCATAGGCGGCGCGTTCGGCAACACGACCAACTTCCGCGTGCTCACGGGCGATTCGCTTGCGATATGTCTGAACCATGGTGTAGCCGTGGACCATATAAATTACATTCAGGTGCATCCCACGACGCTGTACACCAAAAAGCGCGGCAGGCGGTTTTTAATTACCGAATCGGTGCGCGGCGAGGGTGCGCATCTGCTGGATAAAAATTTCAACCGCTTTACGGACGAGCTTAAACCGCGCGACGTCGTAAAGGACGCGGTGCTTGCGCAGATGAAAAAGGACGGCACGGACTTCGTTTGGCTGGATATGCGCCCCGTTCCCAGGGAGGAGATTGCGGCGCACTTCCCCCAGATAGTCGCAAAGTGCGCGGAGGAAGGCTACGACGTTTACACGCAGTGCATCCCCGTCGTGCCTGCAATCCACTATTTTATGGGCGGCATACGGAGCGACTTGAACGGCAGAACGACTATGAACGGTCTGTACGCGGTGGGCGAAACGTGCTGCAACGGCGTGCACGGCAAAAACAGGCTGGCATCCAATTCGCTGCTCGAAAGCCTGCTGTTTGCAAAGCGCGCGGCGCAGGATATAGAAAACAATTACGCCCCCGCCGATTTTAAGGGCGCGGAAGAAAGAATAGATTATTCTAAGTATGCGGAGCCCGAAAAGCTGCTGTCGGAATATAAAGAGCAGGTACGCCAAGCCGTTAAGGACACGGAAGCTGGCAGGGACATAAACGTAAATTTAAAGGAGAAAGCGCAATGAACGAACTTACCGAAAAGCTTATAATGGACAGACTTATCAAGCAGGCGTTGGAGGAGGATATCGGCAACGAGGACGTCACCACCAATTCCGTAATGCCCGAATATAAGAGGGGCAGGGTAAAGCTTATCTGCAAGCATGACGGCGTTATCTGCGGCCTTAACGTTTTCGAAAGGGTGTTCAAGCTTTTAGACGAGCACACCATAATCGAAATTTTCGTTAAGGACGGCGACGAGGTAAAGAAAGGTCAGCGCATCGCAATGGTTTCGGGCGACATACGCGTATTGCTGTCGGGCGAAAGGGTTGCGCTCAACTTCCTGCAGAGGATGAGCGGCATTGCGACCTACACGCGCAGTGTTGCCAATCTTCTAAAGGGCTGCAAGACCAAGCTTCTGGATACGCGCAAGACCACGCCCAATATGCGCGTTTTCGAAAAATACGCGGTAAGGTGCGGCGGCGGCAATAACCACAGGTATAACTTATCCGACGGCGTACTTTTGAAGGATAACCATATAGGCGCGGCGGGCGGCGTTAAAAAGGCGGTGGAAATGGCAAGGGCGTACGCGCCTTTCGTGCGCAAAATCGAGGTGGAAGTGGAAAACCTTGAAATGTGCAAGGAGGCTCTGGAAGCCGGTGCGGACATAATAATGCTGGACAATATGTCCGTAGAGGATATGAAAAAGGCTGTCGAGATGATAGGCGGCAGGGCGCTTACGGAGTGCAGCGGCAACGTCACGCTGGAAAACGTTGAAAGGGTAAAGAAAACGGGTGTGGACTTCGTTTCGTCAGGCGCGCTCACGCATTCGGCGCCCATACTCGATTTGTCGCTTAAAGAGCTGCGCCCCGAAGAGGAAGTGTAATGAAGGCTAACCAGCGGCGTTCGGAAATTCTATCGCTGATAGGCAACAGCCGCAATCCCGTAACGGCGAATTTTTTAAGCGAAAAGTATTCGGTTTCGCGGCAGGTCATAGTGCAGGATATCGCGCTGTTAAGGGCGCAGGGCTACGGCGTAATATCCACAAACCGCGGCTACGTGCTGGGCTCGGGATTCGGGGCGGAGCGCGTGTTTAAGTGCCGCCACACCTTGCAGGAGCTTATCGAGGAGAGCGAAATTATAATCTCGCTCGGCGGCAGGGTGGAGGACATTATGGTTAACCACCGCGTTTACGGCAAAATTTCAGCAAGGTTGGAGCTGTCCACGCCGCGCCACGCGGAGGAGCTTTACCGCTCGCTCGTGTCGGGCGCATCCAAGCCCTTAATGAGCGTTACGGACGGCTATCATTACCACACGGTGTCGGCGGAAAACGAGCAGGTGCTGGACGATATAGAAAGCGCTTTGAGAAAGCGCGGCTTTTTAATAGAGATATGATACGGAGCGTGCCTTTGGGTGCGCCCCGTTTTTTAATGCAACGCTTGACAAAGTTGCGTTAACAATGTTATATTTGAATTAATATATTATATAATATATTAAACTGTGTAAATATTGACTTTTTTGGAAGGTGGAAAATGAAAAAGAAATCGATTATCGCACTTTTACTTGCATGCTCGTTCGCGTTCGGTGCGGCTACGTTTACCGGCTGTAACGTTATAGGCGGCGGTGACAAGACCGACCAGAACCAGACCGATAACAACGACAAGAACGACAATAAGGAAGAAAACAAGAAGCCCGACGACGACAAAACGCCGAGCGACGATAAAACGCCGGGTGACGACAAAACGCCTGAGGACGAAAATAAGAAGCCCGAGGACAACAAGGAGCCCGATGATGAAAAGGACCCCGACGAAAAAGACCCCGAGGACGATAAAAAGC
>CAMWWA010000007.1 GCA_947177825.1 uncultured Clostridia bacterium | reverse complement strand
ATATTGTTTTACTTTTTTGTATAGTTTAGTATAATTATACATGTAGACGATATTTCGTCTTATTAAATTGTTCATTCATTTTCCCCCTTATCATACGGAAGCGGCGTTAACTTCGGGTTAGCGTCGCTTCTGTTTTTGATACGTTTTCTGTTTTTCGCTAAATCTAATAAGCTTGTGTCTATTTTATTTTTATGATATAATGATTTACGGTAAATAGTAATTCAGAGGAGAGCTATGATAGTTTTAATTACGGGAACAACGCACACCGGAAAGACTGCTTTGTCGCAGCGATTGTTGGAAAAGTATAAATTTCCGTATCTTTCTATCGACCACTTAAAAATGGGATTGATAAGAAGTAAACAAACTACGATAGATGTAGATGACGACGAAAAACTGACGCCGTATTTGTGGTTAATAGTTAAAGAGATAATCAAAACGGCAATAGAAAACAGTCAAAATCTTATTGTGGAAGGCTGTTACGTACCGTTCGATTGGAAAAAAGATTTTAGTAAAAAGTATTTATCACAAATCAAATACTATTGCTTAATAATGAGCAAAAACTACGTACAAAATCATTTTTCGGATATTTTGGCAAACGAAAGTGCAGTTGAACAAAGAGTGACCGACGATCTAACACAGGAGTATTTAATCAAAGAAAACCAAAGATATCTTCAGATGTGTAAAAAACACAAACTGAATTACATTTTGATAGATACAGAATATAAAGTTGACGTTGAATTGTAAATTTCAATTTAGCCTAACGCAATAAAACATAAGGCTCTCGGAGATTTGATCCGGGAGCCTTTATTTCGTTTGATGGATAGCGCACTTTCAGGCGCGCCCTTTTTTTATCCTCTTATTCTTGCAACCGCTTCTTTGAGTATGCCAACCGTTTGGTCAACTTCCTCCTGCGTGTTGTACTTGCCGAAGGTGAAGCGCACCGCGCTCTTTACGCGGCTTTCGGGCAAGCCCATTGCCGTAAGCACGTGCGAGGAGGTTACCGCCCCCGCGGAGCACGCCGAGCCCGTGGATACCGCCACGCCCTTTAAATCGAGTGCGAACAGAATCTGTTCGCCGTCGCACCCGTCGAAAGACAAATTGGCGTTGGAAGGCAGGCGGCGTTTACCGTCGCCGTTCAGGCTTACTCCCTCTATTTCGGTCACCACGCACTTAATAAAATAATCGCGCAGAGCCGCAACCTTTTTATTGTTTTCCTCGGCGCTCTCCACCGCCTTTTCCAGAGCGTACGCCGCACCTACCGCGCCTGCAACGTAAGTAGTGCCGCCGCGCAGTCCCCTTTCCTGCTTGCCGCCCGAAATAAGCCGCTCGAAACGGCAGTCGGGGCGCATATATAGTCCGCCGAAGCCCTTGGGACCGTAAAATTTATGTGCGGAAAAACCTACGCCGTCCGCAGGGAAGTCCGCAAAGGGAAGCACGCCGGCGGTCTGCACGCAGTCGCAGTAAAAGAACACACCGCGCTCCCTGCACACCCCGTAAATATCCTTAACGGGCTGAATAACGCCCGTTTCGTTGTTAGCCGACATAACGCCTACGAACACCGTATCGGGGCGTATTGCCGCTTGTATTCTGTCCGCGCTTACCACGCCCTGCCCGTCGGGCTTAACCAAAGTAAGCTCGTAGCCGTACGCGCGCATATCCTCCGCCGCCGACAACAAAGCGGGGTGCTCTATCGCCGAAAGCACGATATGTTTGCCCTTATTGCGGTTGGCGGCGCACACGCCCTTTAACGCGGTGTTGCCCGCCTCGGTGCCGCCCGAAGTGAAATACAGACAATTGGACGGCACGCCAATAATCTTAGCAATGCCGTCGCGCGCCGATATCACGGCGTTTGCCGCCTCCCTGCCGAACGCGTGCTGGCTGGATGCGTTGCCGTACACCGTAGTCAGATAGGGCGTCATTTTTTTAAGCACGTCTTTATCGAGCGGCGTGGTTGCCGCGTGGTCGAGATATATCATTATTCGCCTTTAAGTACGGAATATACCGCAATTAACGCCTTTAATTCAGCCTGTTTGGCAAGCAAATCGCGCCCGAGCTGAGTGGACGTGTTGCGCTTGTTAAGCCTTACCCTGCGGCATGTGATGTTGAGGTAGCGCGCCGCAAACGCAAGCGCAATCAGCGCGATAAACGAAAGACCGCCGAACACGCAGGTGAGTATGAGATAGGTGCCCGTTGACACCGAGTATATGACCGAACCGAAATACGCCGTCAACGCGCCGAATGCAAAGAACAGCGCGCATATTGCGGCGAAAACTATTATTGCCGTCTTTCTGTCCTTTAAAAATCTGACGGCACGCTCGGCTTTCTTCTGCTCGTTCTCCTCGTGCATTTCGGAAACCTTAGCCCTGGATTCCGCAATGTTTGCCTCCAAAGACGACGAAGCCTTTGCAAGCATTTCCGCCTTTCTTTCGGCGGAGGTGTATTCCTTTACGTCGTCCAAGCCCTCGGCGGCGGCAACCACCTGCGAATAGTCGGTGAAGCCTCGCGTGTAGGCAACCAGCTTCAACGCGTGCACCTCGCCGTCCTCTCCGTCGATTCCCTCCGCCTTTTCAAGGTATTCCAGAGCGGTTGCAAATTTGCTTTGCTTGCAGTCGCTTTCAGCCTTTTTTATAAGCTCTTCAACCTTGTGCCTGCGCTCCGCCCTCTCGGCTTCCTCTCGCTCGCGCTTGGCGGCAAGCTGTTCGGGAGTCATAACCGCCTCTTCCTCGTTGTCCTCGGTCAGCTCCTCCACCTCGAAGGTGACTTCTTCAACGGCAGGCTGTTCCTCCTCGCCGTCCACGACAAGCTCTTCCTCGCCGTCGTCGTTGACCTTTATGCGGTACTTTCTGTCCTTGTCCTCGTCAATCAATCTCTCTTCTGCCATTTCATTCCTCCTTGGTCGGCACAACCGTTTTGGTCGTTATAAACGTATGCTTGCCGCGGTACCTGCTTTTGGCGTACCGCAAGAACTGGTCGTTTTCAAACACGGCGAAAACGCCGCTGCCCGAGCCCGTCATATTTACCCCTAACGGGCCGAACGCCTTCAACTGTTCAAAGCACTCTTCAACGTCGTTATTAAGCCTTATTGCGGCGGCGTACAGTCCATTGGATAAGCTTGCGCCTATCTCTTCCTTATTGCCCGAAAGCACGGCTTTTTGCGCCCCGTCGCTGGTAAATTGAGCGTTTGCCCCCGTACTATCGCACAGCGAATAGCATTGCGCCGTGGAAACACCGCTTTTAGGGATAAGCAAACCTATGTCCAGCTTGACGCCGCTTTTGAGTTTTTCAACCTTGTCGCCGCGCCCCGTCAGCCGCGCAAAACCGCCCGTAAGCATATACCCGCTGTCGCTGCCCAGCCCGTCGGCAAGCTGCTTTAATGTGCGCATGTCGTTCACATCATACAGCTTAGCCATTGCGTTAAGAACGCCGGCAACGTCCGCGGACGAGCCGCCCAGCCCGGCGCCCATAGGAATATTCTTCCACACGGTAATATCAACGCCGTCCGTCCCGAAGCGCGCAATAAACAGCTCCGCCGCCTTTGCCGCGTTGTTGTTTTCGTAAGGTATACTTTCGCTTCCCTCACCGTGCATGGTCACAAAAACCTGCTTGTCCCTGCGCTTTTTTACGGTAATCAGGTCGTAAAGGTCAATGCTTGCCACCACGCTGTCAATCGTATGGTATCCCCCGTTCACGCCCGTAATATCCAGCGTGAGATTGATTTTTGCATACGATTTGACGCGAACGTAATTCATAGATAAATTATAACATAACGCGGCGGCGTTTTCAATAATTATCTTCACAAAAAACGGGCGCACCGCTCTTTTTTCCTGCGGAACGCCCGTATATGCCGTCTATTTATTTTCAGTTGACTTTTTTGCCCCTGTACACGATGATTCTTTCCTTGCCCGTTAACGGGAATTTAAGCTCCGAGTTGCAGGCGGATACGTCGTCGGGGGATTTTTTAAGCTTCTTGGCTATATCCCACAGCCCGTCGCCGGCGGTAGGCAGGAACACGGATACCGCGCAGTCGTTTACTTCGACCTCTTCGCCCTCCTCGATTTGGGTAAGGTACGTAACCTTGCGCTCGTCGCACACGGTCACGCATATTTTAAGCGTAGCTTCGGCTTCCGCCTCGCCCTCCGCCTTAAGGCGCACGCTCACGCCGCACACCGCGACGTCCTCGGTCACCGTCTGACCTTCCTCACGCGCACCGTTCAATGCGACCGAGAAGGGCAGGCTGACGTCCGTGCTCTTTATTTCGCCGTTCTGCTCGTAGATGAGCACGGTGTTCACCGCGCCCTCCACGCAGCCCGTCTGCTCGTTGAAGGAGCACTCAGCCTGGGGAAGTGCGGCGGCAAGGAACTTGCAGTCGTACGTGAGCTTGCTCTTGGTTGCAGCAAGCCCCGAAACGCGCTCGGTATACACCTTTACGTCCACGCAGCGCGGCATAACCTCCTCGGTGCCCGTAAGAGTGACCTCGTTGGTGTCGGAGAACGCGTCCACGGCAACCTCCTCGGTATGCTCGTCGGCAAACCAACCGCTTAAGGTAAGGTTGCACACGAAATTTATTTCACACCTGCCCTTATCCTCGTTGACGTTTGCCGTCACGTTCAAATCGCTTATCTCCGCACGGGTAGCCGCTCTGCGCCCGACTGACGCGTCGTCGCAGGGTATTACGCACTTAAAGGGAATAATTCTTTCCATGCAGGTGGGATTTTGCTGGCGCATTGCAAACAGCGAAAGATAAATTTCGCCGCTCGCTTCCACCTCGCCCGTGCCGCAGGCGGAGGACAGAACGACCGCCTTTGCGCAGGGAATGAGCACGTCTACCACGCTGTCCGCCTCGAAATCGTCCTCAACTTCGCTCTCACCCGAGAAGGTCACGGCGGAAGAAAAGCTTACGCTCTCCTTCTTTACGAACGCGCCCTCCGCGCCGCACACGTAAGTTCTGTCGGTGCGTGCGTAGACCGAAACGTCCGCGGAAATTATTGCGGCAATGACGAAAGAGGAGCCCTCGCGCTTGACAGTGGTCTTATCGCAGGAGAGCGCACAAACGCCGCTCTGCGCGGGAGCAAGAATGTCGTCGTCCGCAAAGTGGGAAAACTCCGCGCCCTTCTGCATACGGCACAGTTTGCCGTCCTCGTCGCTATATACTATGGTCAATATAAGCTTGCCGCTGTAATTGACGCGCCCGGACGAAACCTCGCACGAAACGAGAGAGACCTGCGGATATACCGCAACGACTTCGGTAATTTCACTCGATTGGGGAAAGCGGCACTCCACCACGCTCTGACTTTCGATTTGCTTTATAAGCTTATTACAGCCTTCGGAATTTTGCAGTTGTTTCAACATATCACAGCTCCTTTTTGGTTACAAGGTATAATATGTTGACGATTTAAAGATTATGCGCGCTTTTCCGCCAAAGTTATAAACACCTTTCCGCACATTATTTCGGAATAGGAATATGCCGTCTTGCCAAGGAAATTTTTATCGAACGGCTCGACCGTAAAAATGGACGAATAGATGCCCGACAGCGTTGCGGGGAAAGTGACGAACTTGTTTCTGCCCAGATTGAGCTTTACGGTGACCGCCTTTTTATAGCAGTCGCGTATGTTTTGTTTGATTGAATTTATTGTAATTTCGGGTTTAATCATATTTACATTTTTCCCGAAAATTACCAATATTATTCATTTTACCCGTCGCCGCCGACCATATAGAAATAATTAAGGTAATAAAAAAGCCCCGCGCAAACCTGCGCAGGGCCATAAATTTTTTTAGAAATTTTTAATTAAAACAAGTCGTCGTCTTCGTCCTCGTCTTAATGATCGTCGTCTTCGTCATCGCCCAGCTCGTCTAAAGAATCGATATCGTCGTCAAAGAAATCGTCCTCTTCTTCGGCGTATTCCTCGTCCTCTTCACCGACTTCCGCAAGCTCCTCGGCAAGCTCCTCCTCGTCAAGCGACAAGTCCTCCGTGTCCTCGGTAAGGTAGCTCTTCCATTCCTCGTCCTGCTCGTCGTCCTCTACGATGTCTTCCTCGTATTCGGACTGTTTTTTGCACGCTTCGCACATACTTTCACCGAAGCGCATATTGTTTATGCCGCACACGGGGCACAGCTCCATCGATTCGTTTTCAAGCTCGGCTTCCAGCTCCTCGTCTTCGAGGTCTGCAAATTCCAGCTTATTGCCCTTCATTTCCGCGATGCACACGTCGCAATATTCCTGCTTACCTTCAATTATAAAATTGAGTTCGCACCTCGGACATTTAATATATTTATTCATAGTAAATTCCCCTTGACCGAACGTAAAGCTAAATTGTATTTCCGTTCTTTTCTTCGCTGTAACATTATATTAGTATTTAAAAAGTTTGTAAACTGTTTTAATAAATTATTTTAGCGTTTTTTGCAAAAATATTTACAAAAATTACAAAAAAAGCGGGCGAACCTTACAATTGGGTCCGCCCGTCCGTTTTATTTATAATTTTAGTCGCTCAAACCGTCGCTACCGGCGCCTTCCGCGCCTTCTCCGTCGCCGTAAACGTCAACGCTCTTATCGTCGGTGATGTCCACCTTAAACGCATTTTCGCGGTCGGTTTCGCCCTTGTTCTTTGCGCGCTTTACAAGGTAGACGGTCAGCCATACCGCGCCGCCTATTACAAGCAGTCCCGCCGCGCACATACCGATAATAAATCCTGCCTTTTCGCCCGTGAACAGCTTTTCGTACCAGGTGCTGTTGTCAACGGGGTATTCCTTCATATACTCGGTCTTGAAATAGCTTTCAACCGCCCCGGAATCGCTTTCGGTTATTTCGCCTATCACCGAGTAGTAATAGTCGCGCGAGTTCGCATAGACCTTTTTACCGTTGATTTCCTTATAGTCGTCCTTGTAGTCCGCCCAGTCGCCTTCCGCGGTAAGATAATCCTTGACAATCTTTACCGAAGCTTCGGAGTAAGCGTATTCCTTATCCTTGCCCAGAACGTCTATATAAGCCTGGATAAGCTCGTCGATATAGTCGGTATCGCCCGTAAAGAAAACGTATTTAAGCGCGTCGGAAAGTCCGTCGTAAGCGGCGGAGCCGTCCGCGTTGGTCTCTTCGTCATACTTTTCAATCTTTTCGGTCACGCCCTCGTACTTTTCGTTTAAAGCCTTGATTTCCTCGTTGGTCATCACGCCGTCGGCGCCTTGGAGGTCGCAAACCATTATATAGTTGTACTCGGACATTGCCTCGGTTTCGCTTGCAAAGAACAGCTTGTTGCCCACGAATTCGGGCTTGTACCAGTCGCTGCACGCGTCCAGGTCAAGCACCTTAACGCTGCGGTAGGTCAGGTCGGGCTCCAAAGAAGCGGAAAGCTTTCTATAATCGTCCTCCTCGCCGTCGATTGCAATGCGGTTTACGGTGTAGCCGTTTCCGCCCGTTGCCGAATAATACAAATTAACGTGACCGTGTTCTTCCCTTATGTCAAGAATGGTTGCCGACGCGTCGGCGGTCAAGGGGAAGCCCTCTTCCACAACCTCGTCCTTAACCAGGCTCTTTACGATACCGCTCGAACCCGTGCTAATCGCATAGGTCTTGCCGTCCATTTCCACGAATTCGTATTCGGTGGTGTCCGAACCGCGGATAAGCAGATTCTTCGAATCGGGGTTTGACTGCTTCTTGTTCTCCTCGATAGCGTCCCAGCTTGCGTCCACCTTGCCGTCGCCGTCCTTGTCGACGTCCGAAAGCGCCAGCTTGAAAAGGCTTGTCAGGCTTCCGCTCTCGCTGCTCTTGCGCGTGTAGTAAAGCACGCCGTCCTTATACCACTGAATTTCATAGGTATAGTCGGAGTTGTCGAAAGCGTACTCCTTGTCGCTGCCGTACGCAAAGTTGAGCTGCGAAACCCTGCCCGACTTATAGTTGAGCCAGCCGATACCGTCAAAAACGTAGTCGCCGCAGTTGATATATACGGGGTCCTTATCGGCGTCGTAGTCCTCGATTTCGCTGAAATCGTAGGTACGGGGCGACTCGGTGACGTCCGCCCTTACCCTGTAAAGCTGGTTATAATCGTAGTTGCCGCTTTCGCCCAGGAACTGGGGAACGTTCATCGTGTAGTAAACGTAGGGATTTTCGGGATTGACCGTGTCGAAAGCGTATTCCGAAACGTTGTACGCAAGGATTTTGTTTTCCTTGGTGGTGCAGTTTACGGAGTGAATGTTGGTTGCCGAAGTGCCGTAAAGGTTTTCGCTGAGCGCGTACAGGATATACACCGTGTCGCCCACCTTTACGTAGCGGTAATCCACCGCGTTGTCCGAGCTCTGCCAGATATATCCGCTAGTCGTATCCGTACCGTCGAGCTTGGTGCGCTTGAAGTCGAGATTGGAATTGAGAACAACGCCGTCCGCGTTCTTCTGAGTCGTGGGCGTCGTGTAGTAAATATAGCCGTCGTAGATATACAAACCTGCGTTGGTGTTGCCCGAATAGTATACGGACGGAACGACCGTTTCGCACTTTGCAAGGTTGCCCGCGTCAAGGTCGGTCTTTTTAATTCTTTTTATTGCGCCCTTGACGACGGAGCCGAACTTGTTGGTATCGGTGTTTTTCGTTTTGCCGTTTATGAAATAAACGTAGTCGCCCGTTTCGGCAACGAAGCCGCCGTTAGTGCCTTCGACGTAGGCGGAATTATCCTTATCGGCAACGCCCTTCCAATTTACGGAGCAGGCAGACGCAAAAGCCAGAGTCGTTGCGGAAATTGCCGCAACCGCCGTGCATATAATTTTAGTAAACCGTTTACTCATATAATCTCCAAAAAAGCCTGTACTACTTGCTATACCTTGTAATTATACAACAATAACGCCGTTTACGCAATAAAAAACGGCTGAATTTATCCAAAAAATATAATAAGGAGAATGCATTTCACGGAAAATTTTGCTCTTTTTAATTTTTTGAAGCTGCTCGGCGGCATGACCTCCGCGCAGAACGGCACCCTTTCGGCACAGCCTGAGGAAAGCGGTTTTACCGCGCCGCAGGGCAACGGACAGACCGACGGCGCAGCGGCAAGTCAAAGCGCGCCTCCGCCCGTCGAAAAACACAACGTTATGGCGGACGTTATAGAGAGGCACGAACGCATAATCAACCGCATGAAAAACGGACGGTAAAAAAGCCGCGCGGCAATACTTGCCGCGCGGCGTAAAATCAAAGTTTAAATTATTTGACCAGTCTTAAATGTCTGGGCAGACCGTCAACCCACAGCGGCGTGATTTCCGACTGAATGAGCGGACGGATATAGTGTATGAGTTCGGGCGTTACGTAAGTGCCGTCCGCGGTTATCCACTCTGCGGGCACCTTCTTTTCCACGTTTGCAATGTCCGAAACGTTTGCAAGCTCGGTAATGCACATATAGGGGTCTTCGGAAACGCGCTTTAAGCACGCAACCATGCCCGTCTTGCCCTCGAACGCCGCCTTAACAGCCGCGCCTGCGGAGTTGAAAGCTTCGGTTACGTCGATACGCGAGGTGATGTGCGCCGCGCAGCGCTGCAGGGACGAAAGCTCGATTGCACGCGTCTTAACGCCATACTTTTCGGCAACCTTGCCCGCAAGGTATCTTGCCGTGCCTGCAAGCTGTTTATGACCGAACGCGTCAACGTAGTCAACGTGGTCTGCAAGCTCGCACACGTATCTGCCGTCCGCTACCTTTACGCCCTCCGAAACGGCGATAACTATCGAGCGGTTCTCTTTCAGCATCTCGCCCGTCTTCTTAACGAACGCGTCAACGTCGAACACGCGCTCGGGCAGATAAATCATATCCACACCTTCGCAGTCCTCGCCGCGCGCAAGAGCCGCAGCCGCGGTCAGCCAGCCTGCGTTTCTTCCCATGACCTCGATAACCGAAACAACGGGATAGTCGTAAACCAGACCGTCGCGGATAATTTCCTTGGTGGTAGCCGCTATGTACTTAGCCGCCGAGCCGTAGCCGGGCGTGTGGTCGGTGATTGCAAGGTCGTTGTCAATCGTCTTGGGACAACCCATAAAGCGTATGGGGCTGCCAATCTTTTTGCCGTACTTGGAAAGCTTGTCTATGGTGTCCATAGAGTCGTTGCCGCCGATATAGAAAAAGGCGTAAATGTCAAGCTCCTTCAAGGTTGCAAATATCTGGTCGTAAGTTTTTTCGTTGCCCTCGATTGCAGGCAGTTTATAACGGCAGGAGCCGAGGAAGGACGACGGAGTTCTCTTTAAAAGGTCCATATCAAGGTCGTTCTTAATCTGCTTGGAAAGGTCTACGACGTCCTTATCCAAAAGTCCTTTAATGCCGTGCACCATTCCGTATACGATGTCCGCGCCCCTGTCCTTAGCCGTCTTGAATACGCCCAAAAGGCTTGCGTTGATTACGGAAGTAGGTCCTCCCGACTGTCCTACGATTACGTTCTTCATAAATAATTCCCCTAATATTTTTAGTTTGACGGCAAACTGCCGTACTTAAATTTATTATAATATATACCCGACGAAAAATCAATACGTATTGTGAAAATAGTTGGGAATTTATGGCGAATAAAGATTGCCGCCCAAGTTAAAGGGGCGCGGCTTGCGCCGCGCCCCTTTTTTAAGTTGTGTCAGTTCAATTATTCAGCCGAAGGATAAGTAACAATTATCGACTGGCAATGAGAGCCACTAACTGCGGTAATTTCAACAAGAATTTTGTCAACGCCCGCAGCGCTTACAGCATTTCCTTCCGCATCCAATAAAATATCTTCGATGTCAAACGAAAAACTATCGCCAGTCTGTTTTACCTGCGGTGCGCATACGGTATCTCCTACCGTAGCCTTAAACGTGTAATCTCTGCCTCCGCTATATAAAGCCGACATATCGATATGCGCTCCGGCAGTAACGTAGAAGCTTATTTTTGCGTTCTCCTGGAACTGGGGATGACCGCTGTTGTTAGCCCACGTGCCCGATACATTGAAATAGTCCGTACTTGTCAACGCACCCGAGTTTCTTTCGATTTTTGCGTCAGCTGCCGCAGTTTCCGCCGTAATGGTAAGGTACTCCTTTTCACCCGCACTCCACTTTGCCTTTAACGTAATCGGCTCGGTTACGGGAGTGTTGAAATCGTACTCAACGCTGTCGTCGTCGCCCGTGTACCAATGTACGAACGTGTAACCCGTACGGGTAGGGTCGGAAGGCTTAGTTACCTTGCCTTCGTTGAGAACGGTTACGCTGTCCATTGCAGGTGATTCTTCCCCATCACCATAGTTAAGGTCGAACGCAACCGTATGGGTCGTCGAGAATACTACCGACAGTTCTTTGAAGTAGCACGTATTGCTTGCAGTAATGGTAATTTTACCGCCTTCGGCGCAAACGTACACTACAACGGAGTTCGCGGACGTATGCTGGTCAACGCCGTTGATTGAAACGGAGCCCTGTTCGTAAGGCGAGCAGGTCCAGGTTATAACCGCGCCTTGGTCTACGGTAAACTCAATCGAGCTGCCCGCCACGTGACCGAACTTGAACCAGTCGCTGTTTTTAGCGCAATTCGTAAACTTGAAGTATTCGGTATCCTCTATTGCTTCCGCATCTTTGTCGTAAACGTACTTAGTAGCCGTGGTTATGGTCTTCTGAGAAACAGCCTGCTTATCCTTTACCGTTACGATAATAGTCGTATCAGCGCCGATTGCGGTGTCGAGGTTGAATTCGGTCTCACCGTCCGCGCCGTAAACCTTGTCAATCTCCTTACCTGCGTAAGCTTCGCCCGTAATCAAAGATTTAATGTGCTTTAAGGTTACCTTGTCGCCGTCGTTTACCGTAAGGGTTTCAAGAACGTTTTCGCCTTCCTTAATGGTTACGGTGCGTTCAACGGTATCTTCGGGAACTTGCGTCAAATCAACGGTAATTTTCGTGATATAAATCTGGTCGTCTGCGCTACCGATGATATTGATGGTAGCATAGCCGTCCTTATATACTATTCTGCCGTTTGCTTCGGTTCCGTAGTCGCCGCCGTACCAGGTAACGGTAACCTTACCCTTAATGCCTACCTTAATTACGGAGCCTGCAACGAACTTAACCTGGGATTTGCTTGACTGTATGTTGCCGCTTCCCTTTACGGATAAGCCGTTGTACATATCGGTGAAGTCTGCGTAATTGAAAGCTTCTTCCTTAATATCGTCGAAGTTGAAGGACTTTTCGGTTACTTTCGAACCGTTAGAGCCGTCCCAAGCGCCGGAATAGGTTACCTTATTGTTTACCTTGCCGAAGATAACTTCGAAGTTATTGTAGTTTGCTGCCTGCTCTGCGGTAAGCACGGTAACGGTTGCAAGGCTTTCGGTTATAGCGCCGTCGCCCGTGTTGTTGTATTCGACAAACTGACAGCCCGTAGGGTCGCCGTTGCCCATGCTGATATATCTGCCGCCCGAACTGGTGCTTGCACCCTTGGAAATGTGTCCGCCGATTCTGGAATTCATTACCATAACCGCGGCGTCAACACCCCAGGCTCTGCCCATCGCGCAGGTATCGGGAACGCCCTCGTCCGCCGTGAAGTCACAGTCGTCGAAGATTGCACCGTAAGTTATCTTGTCGGTAGCGGTGCCCTTGTTGTTGCCCTTGAATGCGGTTACGTAACCGGGCTGCTTTAAACCGTTCTTATGCGCGATATTTCTCAATTCGCACTTATAGAAGTAAGTGGTATTGTTGGTACCGAAGATGTAGTCGGTAACGCCCTTAATCAGACAGTTCTTAAACAGCTGTCTGCCCGTGAACAGTTCGAGCGTATCCTGGTAGCCGAGAAGCGTACAATCTTCAACTACAACCTTATCCGCCATAATAAGCATTGCAAGCGCACGGCAGTCGTTGCTGGGCGCGCCTTCGTAAGATTCCGCAGTGTTATAGTAGTTGGAAATGGTTACGCCCTTGATGGTGAAGCCGACAGCCTTGTCTCTTACGTTGAAGGTAGCCGTCGAGTCGGTAACGTGAGAGAAGCCGCCCGCGTCCACTACGCCGTAAAGCGCGTTGTATTCTATCTTGGTCTTTTCCGCGCCCGCACCGATTATGGTAAGGTTGGGAACGTTGACCTCTACCTTCTCCCAATACGTACCCTCTGCAAGATACATAGTCTTGGAAGTATTTTCGTCAAGCTCTGCCGCGCCGAGGAATTCGAGCGCCTGCTGAATGGTGTTGAATCTGTAAGCGCCGTACGCGTTCTTCGTGCCGACGTTGGTCTGCGCAAAGTCTTTGTTTACCGCAACTATTACTTCGCTTTCCTCAGCGATATTACCGGGCTTTTCCTTTACGGTTATCAACACGCCCTTAGCCTTGGTTATGCCGTTTATGGTGTATGCAATCTTAACGGTCTGCACGCCTGCCTTTGTAAGGTCTGCGCCCGTAATGGTTGCAACGCTTGAGTCAAGCGTGAAGTCCTTGGTCTTTTCGCCCAGCTTACCTACTACGCTTAAAGCAATACCGTCGGTCGAGAAGGTTTCGCCTACCGTGTAGTACTGTCTGAACGCGTTGTTTACGTAAGTGCCGTTGCCCGCCGCAGATTGTGAGCCCTGCTTAACGTATTCAACGTGCACGCTTAAATCGCCGTAATCGTATACGTTTACGTCATAGGAAGTTTCGAATACTGTCTTTTCGCTGTCGAGGTTGCCTTCAAGCGTATACTTAACCTTAATTGCGTAAGTGCCTGCAACCGCGGGGTTGTATTCGCTTGCGTCGATTTCGATGTTGCTGGAAGGAACGGGAATGGTAACGCCCGTCTCGTGCACACGCACTACCGCAACCGACGTGCAGTCAAGCTGCTGACCTACAAGGAAATCGGTCTTGCCCGTATTTGCAATCTGAATGCTTTCAACAGGCGATTCGTCAACAGTGGTGGTAAATTTAGCGTAGTATATATCCGAAGTGCCGGACGTACGCGAAATTGTATATTTACCTGCCGCATCAAGCTGCTTGGTTATGCGCTGAACGGTACTGCTGTTTCCGTCTGCAGGATAATCTATGTTTTCTTTAGTTCCGTCGGGCTTTGTGAGGATGACCGTCTGTGTGCCGACAGCGCCGCTCGAACCGTTCTGAACGTAGAATTGCAAAGTGCCGGCAGCGGGGACCTTGATTTCAAGCGCGTCGCTTGAACCGGCCAACTTAACCGAATTTACGGTCACATAGGTTGCGTTTACGCAGGTAGTGCCTTCGTAAAGACCCGTCTTTACTCTTCCGCGGATTTCCGTATTTTTACTTATGGAGAATGCGCCGTTAGTCCAACCGTCTTCATGCTTTTTCGTGGCAAGGTCTGCGGGGTCGAATTCAAACAGCGCGTCTACCTGGCCGTTTTCAAGCGCCGCTGCGGGACCCGAATATGCGGGTACTTTGGGTGCGCCGACCTGCGCGGGAGTTCCCGTTTCGTCTGCAAAGGTCTGCACTACTACCGGAGTTGCCGACAAATCGTCCGCGTTCAGGTCGGTAGGCGTCATTACGTGACCGCACTTGGTGCACTTATTATCTGAGCCCCAGGTATGCGCCTCGTTAGTGACGGTAGCGTCGCAACCGCTGCAGGTACCGGTGTGGGTGCCGTTATTGTTGTCCACATATGTATAGTTGTGAGTGGTGTGTTCCGGTGTAGGTCCGGGCGTAGGCGTAGTCAGCTGATAGCCGCAGTCGGGGCACTTGCCGTCGGTGCCCGCATCGCCGTGGGGCTCGATTTTGCTGTGCTTGTCGGTGTGCTTACAGGTTGCTACGTGGTAGTGACCACTGCCGTCCTCAGCAGGAGTCCATTCATCGGAATAGGTGTGCTTATGGCAACCGGTCAAACCGGCAACACCCGTTCCGATAGCGCCCGCAATTGCGAATACGGACAGAAGTTTGGTTAATTTATTCATTTTTCCTCCTATACTGAATTGCCCTTGCCTTCTTTCCGCAATTAAAAATATTTGCGCGGCGTTTTGCAACGCCGCGCCTCTCTTTTAACCATAGGATAAAAGAAAAGGCTTTTCAATAATATTTATTTACACTGCCTTTATTTTATCACTAAGTCAATTGCAAGTCAATATATTTTAGTTAATTCGTAACGAATTTTGTTATAAAGTAACAAAGTCAATTTTGCTTGCGCTGCAAGGTTACGCTGCTGCCATCGCCGAAGTTTACGGTCAAATCGTTTTCCGTGTGCCATATATCGTGATTATACTTGCCGCCCTTGTCGATTGCCGACCACTGCTCGGGCGTGCCCGCGTAGTTTATGACCTCCGCACAGCCCAGCGCGCTGTAACCTATTTCGGTCACGGAAGCGGGCAGGTCGTATTCCGTAAGCGACGAGCACGATGAGAACGCGCTGTCACCGATTATCTTTACGGAGCCCATTACCACTTCACCCAGCGAAGTGCAGCGGTAGAATGCGTCCTCTCCGATTTCCTCCGTGCCTTTAAGGTCGACGGTCATAAGCGCAGTGCAGAAATAAAACGCGTCGTTTCCTATCTTTTTAATGCCGTTCGGGAGCGTAATCAACCGCAAATTCGTGCAGCCGCTGAACGCCGAATTTCCTATTTCAACGACGTCTGTATCCGCAAGATTAAAGCCTTCCAGCCCCGTACAGTCGGTGAACGCACTGTCGGCTATCTTTTCCACGCCGCGCTGAATTGCAATCGTCGAAAGCGACCTGCACTCCCTGAACGCACCGTTCCACGCCTGCAAACTTGCGGGCACCTCCACCGCCGTTATTCCCGATTCCGCAAAAGCGCGGTCGCCTATAAACTTTAAATTGGAAGTATCGTCAGAGCCGACCAGCGCAACCGTAGTCAATACGGAGGTATCGTTGGTTTCCGTCTTTCTGAACGCGTTGCTATATATGCCCGTGTAGCCGCTCAAATCGAGGCTGGTTGCACCGCCGTTAGAATAGTCGGAAGATATTACCCAGCCGTCAATGCAGTTCACGCCGTTTTCGCTGCTCGTGTAGGTGAGCGCGGAAAGGTCGCCGAGTGCATAAGTGCCCAGATATTCAACCCCGTCCAGATTTATGCTTTCAAGCCCTTTGAAAGCGTACGCGCCTATGCGCTTTACTCCCGCGCCCAGATTGACCGTCTTTAAAGCCGTGCAATACTGGTATGCGGAGGCGGGAATATCGCCCTCCCCGAACAGCGTTAAGGTTTCGACGGAGGACGCGTTGTGCCCGTAGCTTGCGGGCACGGTGAGCTCCTTCACCTTGCAGTCCTTTAAAATGTTTTCGCCCACCGTTTCAACCGTGTCGTTGATAATTATTTTGTTTGCCGTGATGCCCCTGTCGTTGCCCCAACCACCGTAATTGAAGCAGCCGCCGCCTATCGACTTAACCGTGGACGGCAGCACTATATCCAGCGTTTCCGCGCCCTTGATTGCAAACGCAAGGTTGCCGATAGTTTCCAGCCCCTCGGAAAGCGTGATTTCTTTAAGGTCGTTACAGTCCGAAAACGCTTTGTTCCCCACCGACTTCACCGAAGCGGGCAGCGAAAGAGAGGTTATGCCCGTTTCCTTGAACGCGGACTCGCCAATGCTTTCCACGCCGTTTTCAATGGTTAAGCTTGCAAGGCTCCGGCAGGCGTAAAAGGCTTCCTCGCCCACCGCCTTTACAGAAGCGGGTATGGTTATCGCCGTCAGCCCGCTTTCCCAGAACGCCCGGTCGCCTATTTCGGTCAGCGTTGCGGGCATGGTTATATTCTTTAACGCAAAGCAATAGCCAAACGCCATTTCGCCTATGGAGGTCACACCCTCGCCCAGCGTCACGTCGGTAAGCTTTTTCGCCCACTGGAACATTTTATCCTGAATAGGGCTGGCTATGCTGATTTTGGTCAGCTCGTTCAGGTTCGCCGCGCACGATTCAAGCTTATTGCCAATCGTCATTTCGGTCAGCTTTTCGCAGCCGCCGAAAGCGCGCTCCCCGATAGTTACGATATTTGGCAGGTTAAACGAAACGACGTTTGCGCAATTATAAAACGCCAAGTTGCCCAGCGCCTCCACGCCCGCGGTGTTAACACTTTCGAAAGCGCAATTGTAGAAGCAGTTTGCGCCTATCGTTTTAACCGTGTCGGGCAGGGTCAAAGTTGCAAGCGCGGAGCAGCCTTCGAAAGCGCGTTCGCCTATTTCGGTCAGCCCGCTTTCAAACGCAATGCTTTCGAGTTTCGTGCAGTCGCTGAACGCCGTTTTACCTATCGTCGTAACGGTGGACGTATTGACCGTCTGCAAAAGCGTGCAGCCTTCGAATATTCTGTCGGGCAGAACGGAAATAGCATCGGGCAGAGTCACGCTCTTTACGCCCGTACCGCTGAACGCATACACTTTAACCGAGGTCACCGCCTTGCCGTTCACCGTGTCTGGAACGGTAACCGTTTCGCCCTCGCCTTTATACCCCGCCACGAAGTTATCGTCCGCGTCGTATCCGTCGCGCAGGTCCGCATACTCGTAGCGCGCAAGCTCGTACGTGTCGTCGTCCTTAAGCTCGAAACGCATATTGTCCTGAAGGACGGTTTTGTCGTCACCGTTGCCCTTTCCTCCGCCGAACAGACCGCACCCTGCAAAAGCCGCCGCCGACGCAACCGCCGTTAAAGCAAGCGCACAGGCTAAAAATTTTCTCTTCATAGTTACCTCTTAAAAC
>CAMWWA010000006.1 GCA_947177825.1 uncultured Clostridia bacterium | reverse complement strand
AGATATTTCTTTAACTTCTTTTCGAAGCCTTCTTCTATTTCGATGAGTTCCTTTAAAAGGTTTTTGACGTCGGTATTCATAATCGATTCGCCGTCGGAAAGGGAAGTTTTAAGCGACGTAATGCCGTTTACGGTGCCCTTAATCATCATCTGCGCAACGTTCTGTCTGGAATTGTCGGTTGCGGCGTTCATCTTTATCGCGCTCCACATCATTGCCTTCTTTATGGGCGAAGGCTCCTTTAAGTTGAGCTCGTATCTGCTTGCAAGGCTTGCCGCCTCCGAGCAGATTCTTTCGTATTCCTCGTGCTCGCGCAGAAGCTCTTCCTTGATTTCCTCGTCCTCCACTTCGGGCAGAAGGTCGGTTATCGAAACCTGCGCATACTGTGCGTTGCGGTAAATTTCCGCCAGAACTTCGCTGTCGCTTTTAAGATTGTCCATTTTATTCTCCTTGAAAATATTTTCGTTATCTTTACTTTGCCGCATTTTAGCCCGAATTATACGGTTAGTGCGCAAAAATTGCTTGACTTGCCTACTTTATTATGATATATTTATCCTCGAGCCGTTCGGAACGGGCTTTTTAAGTGCGCAAATTTTACTTCAAGCGCCGCCTACGCCTTTGGCAATTTTGTATCCGACGAGACTGGTTAGAGGAGGATTTTTTATGTACGCAATTTTCGATAACGGAAACAAGCAGTATAAAGTTTCCGTTGGCGACACCTTAAAGGTGGAAAAGCTGAATGCAGAAGTTGGCGCAACCGTCACCTTCCCCGTTGTTTTAACGGCGGACGGCGAGAACGTCAAGGTCGGCAAAGAGGTTGAAAAGGTTCTGGTTACCGCGGAGGTGCTCTCTCACGGCAAGGAAAAGAAGATTATCGTCTTCAAGTACAAGGCCAAGAAGAACGAGAGAAAGAAGCAGGGTCACAGACAGCCCTACACTACCGTTAAGGTAACGGCAATCGGCGAAGGCGCACCCGCTAAAAAGACGGCGGCAAAGGCCAAGCCCGCTGCGGCAAAGACCGAAAAGGCTACCGCGGCTGAGTAATTTACAGGAGGACCAAGTAGAATGTTATTGATTAAGTTATTTGCCCACAAGAAGGGCGGCGGTTCGACCGATAACGGCAGAGACAGTAACCCCAAATACCTCGGCGTTAAGCGTGCCGACGGTCAGAGCGTGCTTGCAGGCAATATCCTTGTAAGACAGCGCGGCAGCAAGTTCAAGCCCGGCAACAACGTAGGCATCGGCAAGGACGACACTTTGTTTGCTTTGGTTGACGGCAAGGTTAAGTTCGAAAGAGTAGGCAAGGACGGCAAGCAGGTTTCCGTTTATCCCGTAGCCGAATAATTAAAGACGCAATTAAGCGAGGGTGCTTTTAGCCCCTCGCTTTTTTATTTGCTTAAAAAAATTATATATGGACAAAACCGTATATTATATGGTATAATACGGATATGAACGATATTTCTACCGTAGAACGGATACAGGGCGGAAACGCCGCCGCGCACGCGCACGGCGACTTTGAAGTGATTTGCTTTGAAGCCGGCGGACGGCTGGATACGGACGGACAGACTTTCGACTGCGTACAGGGCGACGCGGTTGTACTCCCTCCACTCATCCCACGTTGCCTGCGCAGCGGAAACGCGGTGCGCGTAGTGCTGGACAAGGCGCTGCTGCCGCTTAAAACCGCAACAAAGATTCCTGCGGACGACGCGCGCGATTTGTGCGACGCGGCAGCCCGTGCCCTTAATTACGGCAGTACGGACGGCAGGCGGCGCGGGGGCGTGCTTTCGGCATACGGCGGCTTGATTGCGGCGCTGATAGTTGCATACTGTGCGCCCGACGGCTTTTCGCCTGCGGTAAAAGCGGTTATCGAGGACGCGGAAAAACACGTCAGCGACCCTACCTATTCGCTGGAAAGCTTTATACGCACCCTACCCTTAAACTACGATTACGTGCGCAAACTTTTCAAAAAAGAGGTTGGCGCGACTCCTCACGAATACCTGACCAGGGCGAGAATGGAGCGCGCCAGAAGCATAATATTATCGGGTATGACAAACCGCTATTCGGACTACACGGTTACGCAGATTGCCGAAGCCTGCGGCTTTTCCGAACCGCTTTACTTTTCGCGCGTGTTCAAGAAATATTTCGGCGTTGCGCCTTCGCTCTATCTGAACGGCGCGGAATAAGATTGATTGCGACGTATACGCCGACGAGCAGGGCTATTGCGCCCAGCATAACCGCGTACATAACGCCCGTACTCACGCCTCTATCGAAGAAATAGAGGTTGCAGTCTACCGAATCCTTAATACCTGTTACGACCCCGTCGGGAAAACCGGCGGCGGTCATTTCTTTTAAGACGCCGCCCAGCATATGGTTGCGCACCAGCGACGTGCCGTACGTTCCGGGAAGAAACATGACCGTGTTCCTTACGCCCGCGCCGAACTGTGACAGGGGCATATACGCGCCGCAAATGAAGCCGTAGCCTGCGGAAACAATCGTGCCCACCGCCGAAATCTGCCCCTGCGACGAGAGGAAAGTGTTGACTATTGCCGACAGCACCGTGCCGAACAGCGTGAGAATAATTATGTCCGAAAGGACGAGCATTACGTCCGCAAAGCTTAAAAACCAGCCCGTGCACCCAAGATAAACGAGGCACGCCCCCGTTGCGATAAGACAGATGACCAGCGTGCTAATAACCGTTGCGGCGTAGTAGCCGAGCGCAAGCGTGGAATGTTTTACGGGCGACATCATAAGGTCGTCGCGCGCGCCGTTGACTTTATCCAGCACCATTAAAAAGTTTGCACAGAACGCAACCGTCACGCAGGAAACGGCAATCAGCGACGAGCACAGCTGTCCGCCCACTAAACCGTTGATAATCTTATTGCTCACCTCGAAGCCCTCGGGAAGATTTTCCCTGAAGGTATTGCGATAAATATTGCCCAGGAAGGTTGCAAACAGAATAAGCAGAATAAGCGGCGTTATAAGCGAGGTGAGCACCATGCCCTTGTCCTTTAAAAACAGCTTTACGTTGCGCTTTATCAAGTGAAGAAATTTAATCATAAGAATTCGCCTCCCGCAAGCTCCTTGCCCGTAACGGCAAGGAAAACGTCGTCCATATTGCCCTTGAAAATTTCGAAATCGGTGAAAAGTTCGCCGTGCTCCGCAATCAGCTTTGCGGCGTGCGCCGTGTCTGGCACGCTTATGCGCACCGCTCCGCCGACCTCCTTGCAGGGATAGCCGAGGGCGTTCAGTTCGCTTATATCCCGTCCGTAAACGTTTATATAGTCGTTGGTGTATTTATTTTTCAAATCGAGAGGCGTGCCTTCCGCCGCCTTCTTTCCGCCGTCTATTATGACGACGTAATCCGCGTCCGCCGCTTCCTCCATATAGTGCGTGGTAAGAAACACGGTCAGCCCCTCCCTTTCGCGCAGGTCGGTAACCACCTGCCACAAGAGCTTGCGCGTCTGGGGGTCGAGTCCCGTCGTCGGTTCGTCCAGTACTAAAATTTCGGGCTTATGCAGAAGTGCGCGCGCAATGTCTATGCGCCTGCGCTGTCCGCCCGAAAGCTTGCCCAGCGTGCGCTTTGAAAGGTCTGCAAAGTGTAAAAGGGCGGCAAGCTCGTTATACCTCGCCCTGAAATTTTCACCCGTAATGCCGTACAGCGCGGCGCGGCTCTGCAGGTTGTCGTACACGGTTAAATGCTTGTCAAGCACGCTGTTCTGAAACACCACGCCAAGGCAGCTCTTCGTTTGGGCAGTCGCGTCGTCCGCGTCCGCCCCGTTAATCAAAACGGTTCCGCTATCCTTTGGTATTTTGCCGCACATTATCGAAATGGTCGTGCTCTTGCCCGCGCCGTTAACTCCCAAAAATGCAAACAGCTCGCCCTTTCGCACCGAAAAACTCAAATCATTTACGGCGTGAACCTCCTTAAACGACTTATTCAGATTGTCAATCTCTATTATCTTCTCCGAATCCATCGCCCTCTTCCTCCTTCTTTTCCTTTTCCAATTTGCGTTTCTTCAGCGCCGTATTTATATTCCCCGCCTCGACAGACATTTTTAAATAGGTTATGCCGAAAATGCTTGCATCCACTATGAGCACCGTGGCGAAAAAGATAAAGTAACCGCCCGCGCCGCGCCACATACCTATGAACCAACCCGCCGCAGGCAACAGTATTTCCAGAAGAATACCGTGAATTATAATACGTATCAGCGTCTGCTTGCCCGTCAGCTCCCTGCGCGACCAGAACACGAACAGAGGCGCGTCCGCGACGAGTGAGAATATCATTGCTTTCCAGAAAAAGTCGAGCGAAATGTATTCGCCGCCGCTTGCAAGGCACCAGAAAAATGAAACCATCATCGTTAAGCCGTATATCAGAAAATAGTGAAAACAAAAGGTTTTTAAAATCTGTTTTATGTTCATAACCGCCCCCTTATAACCCCATTATCCTTTTCAGCGAGGACACGTACGACCGCGAAACCATTACCTTTTCGCCGTTGTCCAGCGTTGCCGTAAACCTGCCGTATAGCGCGGGCGACACGCACGTTATTCTGTCCGCATTGATTACCGTGGACTTGGTGGCGCGGAAAAAGTGCGTGCCGTAGGTCAGCTCCTCAAACTCGTAAAGTTTGAGCTTGCTTTCGTACACCTCGCTTTCGCAATACAAAAACGAGTTGTTATCCACCACCTCGAAATAGTAAATATCGCACAGCGGCAGCTTATAAATTTCGCCGTCCTTAAAGGCGGTAACTCCGCCTATCACGGCGTTTAAGGTCCTTGCGGCGTAGGTCATATCCTCGGTGACTTTTTTGCACCGCACGATTATGACCTCCTCCTCGCCCTCTTTAACTTTTTCGTAAATAATGCGCATGGTTATCTCCGTTTATATAATACCATATTTCCCCTCGGGCGCGGAATATAAAACCTTTAAGTTGCCGATATCCGCTTTTATGTTGCATAAAAAAGCGGACGCAACTACTTGCGTCCGCCGCTTATAAACTTATTAAAGCTGTTTGATTTCGGTATATGCCATTACGAACGGCCCCGTGCCCTTTGCGTCGTTTTCGACTACGGGTTCGGAAATGTAATATTCGTACGAGCCGTCGCGCCTGGGATTGTTTTCGGGTCCGAGCCCCGCAACCAGACAGATGCCGCCCAGATTGAGCTTGCCGTCCGTTTCCTTCAAATACTTGTCGCAGATGCCGTTGAAAACGTTCTTGCCGACATCGGCAAAGCGCTTGTCCACGTAGCCCAGCCTTGCGCCCTTCATCATCGCGTAAGCAATCATGGAAGAGCCGGAAGTTTCGGCGTAGTTGCCCTCCCTGCCGATATGGTCAACCACCTGCCAGAACATATTGGTTTCAGTGTCTATATACTGTTCCAACCCCTCGATTGTCGCCTTAAAGATTTCGCCGAGCGCCTTCTTTTCCGCTACCGCGCTGTCGGGCAGGTAGGAAAGTACATCGGTGAGCGCAACGCAGTACCAGCCGATTGAGCGCAACCAGAAGTTTTTGGAAAGCCCCGTCTGCTTGTCCGCCCAGAACGCCTGCTTGGAGCAGTCCCAGCCGTGATAGTAAAGGCGCTTTTGCTTGTCGTACATATGGTCGAAAACGCTCTTGAACTGCTTGACGATTTCAGAAAAATCGCCGTTGCCGACTTCCGCAACGTAGCGCGTATAGAACACCTCGGACATATACATACCGTCCAGCCATACCTGGTGGGGATAGATTGCCTTGTGCCAGAAGTTGCCGTATTCGGTGCGCGGCTGCTCGACTATCTGCCTGTGCAGAAGCTCAATAGCCTTTGCATACTTTTCCTTGCCCGTCTCCTTGTAGAGGTCGAATAAAATTCTGCCCTCGTTGAGGTTGTCAAGGTTGTATGTTTCCAGCTTGTAACCGCGGATAGTGCCGTCGTCGAAAACGTAATAGTCGACGAACCTGTCGATAAAGTCAAGATATTTCTTGTCGCCCGTCTGCTTGTAAATGGTGTACAGAGAGGTCATCATGCAGCCGTCAATGTAGTTCCACGCCGGCTTTTTACCCAGCCTGATATTCTCGATATTCCAAATGGGAGCGTCGGGCTGCGTCTCTTCAATCAGTCTGTCAATGTATTTGTCAATTACGTCGTATTTCATAATTTACCTGTTCGCAACTCAGATTACGGTGAGTTTGCCGCAATTTTTATTTATTATATTTTCGCCCTCAACGCCCTCGAACGTGACGTTTTTAAGCGTGACTTTTTCAACGTTGTCGATATAAAGTCCTTCCTTGCAGAACTCCCTGACGTTTTCGAGCATTGCAGGCTTGAAGGGCTTTGCGTCCTCCTTGAACGAGAAGCTTACGTTTTCCAGCACGACTTCCTTGACGGGCTGTTCGACGAGTCCGTCGAAGTACGCGCACATACACTCGCACTCGGTGCACTCGATATCCCTGAACACGAACTTGCCCAGATACGGCGTGTCGTCGCCTACGGGGTGCTTCTCCCTCGACCAGACGTATTCGGTGTGACCGTCGGGGTCGCAGAAGTAATACATATTGATAACCAGCGGCGTTATGACGTTTATCATTTTGATATTTTCGAATACTACGCCGTCGATTATCGAATCCTTGCCCCTGCCCCTGCGCGACTTTATGCGCAAGCCCCTGTCGGTATGCTTGAATACGCACTGGCAAACGGTGAGGTTCTTTACGCCGCCCGAAATTTCACTGCCCAGCACTATTGCGCCGTGACCGTTCTGGAAGAGGTCGTTTCTTATGGTGTGGTTGTTTGCAGGCGTCTTGTATTTCGCGCCCAGATAGAGCTTGCCCGCCTTGATTGCTACGCAGTCGTCGCCGACCGAGAAAATACAGCCGACTATTTCCACGCGGTTGCAGCTTTCGGGGTCAAGTCCGTCGGTGTTGGGTCCCGTGTAGGGGTTCTGCACTCTCAAATCGTAGAAACCCAAATCCTCCGAGAAGAAGGGATGCAGGTTCCACGCCGCCGAGTTTTTGCAGGTTATGCCGTGGAAAACGACGTTTTTGCACTTGTTCAGCGTAACGAGACGGGGCCTTGCAACCGCCCTGCCCTTAGGCGTCGCCCACCAGGTGGACTTATCGGCGTTGCCGTTTATTGCGCCCTCGCCTACTATTCTTATATTTTGCTTTTTATATGCCGACACGAAAGACTGGTGGCAGGGATAGGGATTGCCCTCCCAGGTTGCCAAAATCTCTTCGGTGCCGTCGTCGTGCTCGATTTTTGCGGGCACGTAGGGATAATGCTCCTCTACGATATCGCCCAAAATTTCGCCGCCCTTTAAAATTTCAATGGTTATATCCGAAGCGAGAACTATGGGACGGGTATAAAAGCTTCCCTCGGGAATTATTACCCTGCCGCCGCGCGGACAGCTGTCTATGGCCATCTGGATATAGTACGTGTCGTCGGTAACGCCGTCGCCCTTTGCGCCGAGGTCCTTTACGTTTACGCAGCCGCTCTCCTTGTCGGTGCGGAATTTAAGCGTAAAGCCGTCCGCGGTGGTGCCTACGGTATATTCGGTGTCTGGCGTAAGATTGAAGAGCGAAAATACGTTGCTGTCCTTTTCCTCTCCCTGCGCCTGACCGTTGAGCGTAACGCGGTACTTTTTGGGTGCATAGTAGGGATTGGTGTTATCCAATTCGAAACAAGCCGTGGTGCTTGACGCAAACAACAATTTAAACATCCTGTTTTTCCTCCTTACTCTCCGCCGTATCTTCGGTTAGCCCGTTTTCCTCCGCCTTTTTGCGCTTTGCGCGCTTGACGAGGAAAACTATCAAATCCTTTACGCCGATGAACGCCATATCGACTATGGTCGCCAGTACTCCGAACAGAAGCGGCTCTACACCGACGTAATATGTCATCGTCGTGCCCGCTATTGCATTACACATAAGGTTTATACCGAGATAGCAATAGTTTACTACAAATAAAACCCCTACGTAATATATGATATTGACAAAGAAAGTCCAGAATTTTTTAAACGGGAACGGAAGCATAATGTACTTATTGTACTCTCGCTTGTCCGACTGCATATATCCGAAAATGGGATTTACAAGCACATCTACGACAACGCCCAACACAACGCCCATAACTATTATGCCGTCGAAATCTTTCAGCCCCGTACCCATCATAATGAAGTAACATACCGCGCCCGCAAACCAGAATTTCATAAAAATTGCTTTCAGCCAGGCAGGGATACGCGACAGTTTGTCAACTTTGTACGGATCGAATTCCTTTTCGTGCTTTTTTGATTTTTTTGTTTCTTCACCCGTCTCGCCTGTTTTTTTCGTCTCACCGGTGCAATCGGATATCTTAAGCGATATTTGCTCACGTTCTTCGGGCGAGTCGGTCCCTTTTAAAGCAGCAACAAGTTCATTTACTTTATCGACTCTTAAATCATAATAATTTTCGATAGTAGTTTCTTTGTTGTCTCTGTTCTTTTTCTTCTTTGACATTATTTTTCCTAAAAAAGTAATCGACAAAACAAAGTTTGTCGATTACTGTAAAGTCTGATTAAAAAATTGATTTATACTTCCGCACTCGTATCAATCTCATCAGAGAAATCGTTACTTGAAACGACTTTCTTGGTATTTATCTTGTTGATAGCCTTCTTATACAAAGGCAAGAATGCAAACGATAATACGCATATACCTACAAGAACTATGTGAACTATAAGCGACGTCTGCGACTCATTATAGAACGCCTTCGAAGATACGTCGTGCTTAGCAAAGAAGGTCTGCATATTTACAAGGAAAATTACGTCCATTGCAATGATGAGTGCAAATACTACGAATACCGCGACTATGAATGCAATAACGGGCTTCTTATTTTTGGGAAACGCGTTAAGGAACAGAGGCAGTACAAGTATGGATGCCAAGGTCGATACAAACATGCAGATACCTAACGAAGATATACCGCTGTTTATCTGTATCAGCTGTGAGAAGGTACCGATCATGCACAGAAACACAAAGGAAGTTATAAGCGTCAAAGCCAAAGGAATAAGTTGCGTCTTACGCTTCAGCTTAACTATTAACTTTCTGAACCACTCTTTTACACCGGCAACAAATTTACCGGATTTTTTAGAATTTTCTGCAACAGAGGAATCGGCCGTTACGGCTAATTCCGCGTTTTCGGTTTCAGGCGCTATTGTTTCGTTAGAGTTTTCTACAATTTGGTTATCTGCCATTATATGCCTCCTTTAACTATATTGCCTTACCGTATTCAACGACAACCTGTTCACCCTTTTCATTGGTACTCGTAACGGGCTGTTCAAAGAAGTGCGTCCTGTCGGGGTCAAAACCGATTTTAATTTCGTCACCAACTTTATAGTCGCACCACTCGGCAAATTTGCACACAACGTTCTTGTGACCGATTCTGCCGTGAACCAAGGTGTTCATACCCAAGTTTTCGTTGTTGGTTATATGCAAAGTGATTTCGCCTTCGCGAACAATATTTTCGGGACGAACGCCAAGAACAACATTTTTGCCCTCATAAGCGCTCAGTCTTGCCGAAAGCTCGGTGTTGAGCTTGTACTCGAATAAATCGGAAACAAACTTGCCGCCTTCGATTTTGCCGTCGAACATATTCATAGGAGGGAGTCCTATGAACGTTGCAACGAAAGTATTTGCGGGACTATCGTAAAGCTCTATAGGCTTACCAATCTGCTGAACGTGACCCATTGACATACAAACGATTCTGTCCGCAAGCGTAAGAGCTTCGGTCTGGTCGTGGGTAACGTACATCATGGTTGCATTCAGTTTTTTGTGAAGAAGTATAAGCTCACGTCTCATGGAGCCGCGCAGCTTAGCGTCCAGGTTAGACAAAGGCTCGTCGAACAGGAACACCTTAGGGTTACGCACGATAGCACGTCCTATAGCAACACGCTGACGCTGACCGCCCGAAAGTTGCTTGGGCTTCTTGTTGAGCTGAGTTTTAAGGTCGAGAATTTCCGCAGCAGCCATAACCTTACGGTGAATGACCAGCTTATCTTCCTTACGGAGCGTAAGGGAAAACGCCATGTTTTCGTAAATAGTCATGTGTCCGTACAGAGCGTAGTTCTGGAAAACCATTGCTATATCTCTGTCCTTAGGAGGAAGTTTGGTACAATCCTTGCCGTCAATTATAAGCTCGCCGGCGGTGATGTCTTCAAGTCCGGCAACCATTCTCAGCGTAGTGGACTTGCCGCAACCGGAGGGACCTACCAATACAATGAATTCGCCGTCGGCTATGTCGAGATTGAAATCCCAAACCGCCTGAACGCCGCCGTCATATATTTTGTCAAGATGATTGATATGTACTTCAGGCATTATTTTCCCTCCTCTTCCGAAGCGGAAACGTTTTCAGCTTGTTCAACAGATGCGATAGTTTTTACGGACTCCCCTTCAGCTTTAGCTGCTGCAGCGTCCTCTTCATCCATCTTAGCTATAACGTCTTCAATAACAACTTCACCGTCGCTGACTTTCTTCTGGAAACTTTCCAGTCTAGCGCAGTTAATGTAGCCGATTACCGCCGCTGCAACAAGGCAAGCCGCGCTTGCCGCAAGCCATACAAGAAGTATCGTATAGCTTACGCCCGAAGGCAAATCAACGAAAAAATAATTAATTTTAAGGGCGGGCACGTCAGTTGAAGCCAATCCGACATCATGTCTGAGCGCCTCAAGGGGAAGTCCGAACATTCTTATAACCTGCACTACTGCAAGAATCAAAAGAACGATGGAGTAATTTTTCTTATACGACTTGATACCTTCCGAGCAAAGGAAAGTCACCAATAAAAATACCAACGTCAAAATGACCGAAAAGCCTATTTTCCACTGACTGAAGAACGACTCTTTAAAACCGTACAGTAAGCAGAAATACAAGCAGTTGAACACGATGCCCAAAAGCGCAAGACTTGCGGGCAACTTGTTGGTCTTGTAACGCATTATATCCGAACTTATAATTTCCTGATTAGGAGTCTTTTTCATAATCACTTCTCCTCCTTTACAGGTTTTTCATCAGAAGTAGCTTCAATTACAACTTCCGAAGGCTCCTCAACGGGTGCAACTTCCTGTGCTGCATTTCCCGTTGCCGCAACACCTTCCGCAAGCAGTTTGTTTTCGCCCTTGATAAGAAGGAATTTCCAAACAGTGCAAAGGGTAACGCAGACGGCATCCGCAAGCACGATAACAAACATTACAAATCCGACTATGAAGTTGTATGTCTGATTGGGATTGAGAACGTAGTCGGGAAAGTATTGCGCCTGATCGGCATAGTTAGCTGCGACTGATACGGACTCATAACCGATAACTTTGCCGGATTCGTCGAACTTTTCAACCGTCCTGATAATCTTTATACCCTCACCGCTCTTCCAAAGGATGTCGTTCTGATAAAGGTCCATAACGGTTGCTACCATAACAACCAGGTAAATTGCAACGACTAAGGCAAATACTACGAAAAGACCTATTGCAATGTAGTTAGTAATGTAATACTTTCTGCGCGAATTGCAAGCCATAAGATACATGGCGGCAACCAAAACTATCATTACGATACCAAACGCAACCAATGTGGAAACGAAGCTTTGCGAAGTGGAAACAAATTTAGCGCAGTGTATGTAATCCTTCCCGTCCACCGTATCGATATAACGATAGACGTCAGCAAGTCCGCCCGTCATAAAGAACAGCGCATAGACAAAAACCAGCGCCGACACGACGAGGGAAACGAGCATTAGGATTTTTTGAACTCTCATTTGAGTTTTCATTTCAAATCTCCCCTGATGCTTACCTTCGAGGGTGCCCGCCCTTGGACGGGCACCCTTAGGTAAACTAAGATTATTTAGCCAACAAATTGTTCAATAAACGCTTATGCGATTAAGCAGTGTAAAGAGTTACGAGAGCACCCCAAGCCTTGGAGTAGTAACCGATTCTGGTAGCAAGACCGTTGCTATTCAAGCCTGCGATATAGTTCATAACTTCAGTAGCGTTAGCCTTCATATCGTAAGCACCAGTTGTTTGCTTATTGGTACCAATCTTAATGCTGGTATCATAGCCCCAGAATGCTATATCGATGTATACGTTAGAAACACCTGCACTGGAAGTAGCGTTAAATATACCTACAGTCTCCTTACCCTTACCATCGAGGTAAAGCTGAGCTGAAATTGCAGAGCCTTCGCCTGCGCTTACGGGAAGCACGGTGGGAGCTTCGGTGTACCACCAGTTGTTCTTGTCAACCTGCTGGGTTACGTGCTTGATAGTGCCGTTGGTGAGTGCAGTAGCAACTACAGCCGAGCCGTTGAGTGCGCAAGGCGCAGTGCACTGATATTCGAAGCCCTGATCCTTGTTACCGATGGGAAGAGCCGCACCTACGACGCCACGAGCGTAGTCGGTGTACTTATACTTGTGATCCTTTAAGTAACCGATGGTGTTCTTAGTGTCCATCTTACCGCTGCCGGTAACCTCTTCACCACTGAAGAACGCCTTGTTGTTATCTGTCATTGCAGGAATCTGTCTGTCCTTATAATCAACACCGGTATAAATCTTGTTGCCGTACATGAAGTACTTAGCACGGTTAGCCTTATTAGCTTCGGTATTTGCAATGAAATACTGCTTGTCGTCATTGGTATCAACAACGCCTGCCGCCTTGAGAGCCGCAAGGTCGCCAGTACCGTCGGTGACTGTTACGCCGCCGATAGTTGCAGTTACGGGAGTACCGTACCAGTAGCCGTCGCTTGCAGTCTTTCCGGTAGCCTGAGTACCATAGGAACCTACGATCTGTCCGTCATTTGAATACAGATAGTCGATGAATGCGAGAACCGCAGACAGCTTATTGCCGTCCTTAATCGACTCCCTAGGAATGCAGACACCGGTATTCTTTACGGAACGCCAGCTCTCGGTAAATCTCATAACCGTTTCTGCCTCATTGTCATCGTCCGTATCCCATCTGGAAACGGGAGTCAGGATAGGAGCGAAGTCATACTCGAAAGCATCAGCCGACGTGCTCGAACCGCTTGCAGTAACACTGAAGCCGTCGGTTGTCTGAGTCTGAGCATAATCGTGAAGCATGAAAGTCATGTTCGTATCTTTCTTGGAAATCTTGTTAATCGTCTTCGAATCAGCGGAAACGGTGTTGAAAAGCAGACCTTCTTCTGCAAGAGCGTGGAGCTTTTCAGCAGCTTCGTAAGACTTAACATTCTGACGAGCGTCTGCAAGTACGCCGTTATGATTGATATAGGTATACTCGAGACGAGATTCAAGACCGCGTACGCCGTACAGTTCGCCCGCAAGAGCGATGAGGTCGTTTTCACGCTGAGCCTTCATTTCACGTCCTGCAAGAGCCCATACGTATTTAGCTTCAACTTGATCCATACCGGCAAACTGGTTGTAGTTTGTAACCACACAACGGAACATAGCCGTCATAAGGTCTGCATCCCATGCAGCGGAAGTAGAATTGAATACGTCTGCAAGCTTATCGGCAGCATACATTGCGGTGCTAGAAGTCTTAGCAGCGTCTGCAGTATTGCCTACGTAGTAAGCAACCTTGATGTATTCGCGAAGAATCGTTGCGAGCTGAGCGCCGGTGATTTCACCTGCCTTAGCGTTGATTGCAGCGTTCATGATGTCAACGATGTTGCCGCTGGTGCCTTCGTAAGCAGCGCCTACAGCGTCGCTATAAGCCTTGCCGAGACCGGTGGTACTCGTTGCCGCATCGAGAGCCTTTTTATAGTCGCACTTTACCCAAACGGTTTTATTTGCATCAGCGGGATCTGTGGTTTCGATTACCCAGTTGTCAGCCTCAACTTTGCCCATAAAGGAAGCTGCGGAAGCCGATGTGCCGGTGAGACCCTTTGCTACAGCCTGCTCCTTGAAAGTCGTGGTGCCTGCGATTTTATTGGTATCGTCGAGAACTCTCCTTACCCACTGTCTCTGAACCATTTCGTACTTCTCGATATCGTCGTTACCGTCGAAGTAAGGAATATAATACATAGCACCGTTGGTGGTGTTCATGGTCAGCGAATACTGAACGATGGGATTCTGCTTAAGGAACGCCTTGTAGTTAGGCATATAGTCAAGATACTCATTGATATCCAGAAGCGAGTTCATATTACCCATAATCTGCGACGACGATGCGTTGATCAGGTTGTGGTTTGCAACGTCGCCTTCCTCAATTGCTTTACCAAGCTCGTTACCGCTTCTGCCGCCTACTGCAGTATCATTGAAAGTGATACCGAGCGTTTTGCCGAACTGCTTCCAAGCGGGCTTCAATGATCCAGCCGTAACCGTCTCGCCGTCAATGCTCTTCCAGCTGGTAGCTATCTGTTTAGCATCATAGGAAATCTTTCTGTCCGCATTGCCGGAGTCGATGATGTTGACGTTAATTTCGGTACCTTCGTCATACTTAAGCTTGCCATTGGCATCTACGGTAGGCTTACCATTGAATTTGCCGCCGCCGCCGCATCCGAACATGCCGAACGCCATTGTTCCTGCCATTGCCACGGAAACCGCAACAGTAGCAATTTTGAGTTTCTTGTTCATTATTTTTCTCCTTAATTTATTATTGTTTTTATTTAATTCAGGCTCACGCCCGTATTATTCTTAAAAATTATTCTTTTACGCCGCCCATATTTACGCCCTTTGCAAAATACTTCTGAATGAAGGGGTAAATAACAAGGATGGGGATAATACTCAATACTATGAACGCATACAATACGCTGGTTGCAACACCCGTATCGGCAAAGTCATGGGAGTTATCAGCGTTGTAGGTACCTGTAATATCCGTTTCATTCTCTATTATGTCACGGACAAGAACCTGCACGGGCCAGCTGTACGACTGGTTTGCAGCAGTGGAAACTTTATACGCCCAGAAATAGCCGTTCCAACGGGAAATTCCGAAGAACAGCGCAACCGTTGCGATGGTAGCCTTGCTCATGGGGATATAGACGTTGAAGAGAACCTGCATTTCGGTTGCACCGTCTATTCTTGCCGCCTCCTCTATTTCGGTGGGAACACCCTCGAAAGAGTTTCTTAAAAGTATGATGTTAGTCGCATTCATACCCATGGCCAATACTATAAGCCACTTAAGGTCGATATCGCCCCAATCCTTTCCGCCTATTATGGTTGCAAGCGCGTCACCGGTTGCCTTATAGTTAAGGAACGTGGGGATTATACCTGCGGCAAACCACATCGTGAAGACAAGGAAGAAGTTGAAGCCGTGACGACCAATCAGTCTCTTTTTGGAGAGCGCATATGCACCGAGAATCGAGTAAACAAGGCACCAAATCGTACCTATAAACGCAACAAAGATGGTGTTTGCATAGCTTACCCAGAACATATTGTAGCCGAACGCATACTTGAAAGCGTCAACGGTAAAGCCGAATCTATAGCTACCAGCTTCGCCGATGACCGGCCAAAGAACTATCTTGTTGTTGAGAACCGCTTCACTGGAGCTGAACGTACCCGCAAGGACGTATACCAAGGGATACAGGCACATAAGTGCAAAAATAATCAGGAAAACGTAAGCGACTATTTTGAATATCAGCTCGGATATTTCCATTTTTCTTTTCATCAGCCGCAACCTCCTTAATACAGCGAAACGTTCGCAGCTTTGCGAGATACCGTATTCGCGCCGATAACCAATATCATACCGATCAGATTGTTGGTCATTTCAGCCGCGATACCCTTACCGTCGCCCCAGCTGTTTGCAAGCGTTGCGACTATCTGTGAAGCCGACATGTTGCCGGTTGAAAGCAACAGGTAAACTTTTTCGTATCCTACGGAAAGAAGTCCGCCTATCTTCATTATAAGCATTATAACGACGGTTGAAAGAATGCTGGGGATAACGACGTAGCGCATCTGCTGAAGCTTACCCGCACCGTCTATCTGCGCTGCCTCGTAGGAGGTGGGCGAAACAGCTATTACCGCAGCAAAGAATACAATCGAGTCATAGCCCGCATGTTCCCATAGTTCGGTAATTACGTACAGAGAACGGAAATACCTCGCCTCACGGAAGAGACCGTTTTTCAGAGCGGTTCCCAAAGCTCCGCTTTCGTCGTGGCAGAACAACCAAACAAATCTGGTGATAACGCCGCCCTCTCCCTGAACTCCGCCCTTCAGCAGGAGAAGCGCAATCGACGTAACGATAACGGTCGAAAGGAACTTGGGAAGATATACGAGAACCTGTACAGTCGAACGAACGACGTTTGACTTTACTTCGTTGAAGAACAATGCCAAAATAATGGGCACCGGGAAACCGAACAACAGGTTATAGAATGCAAGAATGAATGTATTTCTGAATGCCGGCCAGAAAGCCTTTGCTTCTACGCCGACAAAAATATTCAGGAAGTTATTCAAACCATACCAGTTCATGTTGTCGGTGTTGCCGTTTGCACCGGGAGTGTTATAGTCCTTAAATGCACCAAGCAGCTGCGTCATAGGCATATAACGCCAAAGAACGTACACCAAAATCATAGGTAAAAGCATGGCGTACAGACGCCAGTCCTTTAAAACCGTAAGCCCTATGGTTTTCCATCTGTTCTTTTCTGTCTGATCTCTTACCTGCTGCTCCGCCGACATCGAATAAGTGCCGGTAGCCTCGTCGCAGGTAAGGAAGTCATCGCATTTGATTTTGAACATTGAAAATTTCCTCCATACCATTTTTGCTAAAATGATTGTCCGACGGCAAGCCGCCTTTATTTATCCTATAATCAATCTCAATACAGGTCGTTATCCTTTTTGAGAATGGAAAGGCTCTCTTCGTCAAGATCCAATTCGTCCTCGCCGCGCTCTGCCCGGCGCCGCATCTCCTCTCTCTCACCCTTGAGCCTTTTAAGATATTCTATCTGGTCTTCATACATACCGTCCAGCCTTCTGAGCACCAAGGTTATCACCAACCCCATTGCCAGCGACAGCACGCCGGTTATGCCGAACCCGAAGTTAGACGCAAGGTAAGACACAAACGAAAAACCGCATATTGCGTTCATTACGGTTATCGTCAGGTTCTGTAAGACCCAGCCGCACAAAACGAACAGCAACGTGAAATACCACTTTGACGCAATCCGTTTTTTACCGATAAACTTAACCGCGAGAAGCATAAGCATAAGCGAAGCGTTACCCACCCCGTAGCACAAATAACTCTGCCAAACCGAAGGATTGTTTATTATGGTAAGCAACAACGCGTCGCCGATAGCAAAAAACACACTGTACCATCCCCACCTTATCATTACTACTAACGTTATGGGAACAGTCAAACAAAAGGAATATATTACTTCTTTAGTGAACAGCATCGGCGCATAATGCGACAATAAATCAAATATGAATACGATTGCCGCGAAAATGGCCAAATCCGTCGCCCTATATTGTTTCACAGAAATCAGTCTTGAACCGTTTTTTCGCATAGTATATAAAATCGCACACTTTTTGCAACGTCATTTTGTGACATTATCACATTTAGCTTAATCATTATAACACGGGCAAATATAAAAATCAATACTTTTTTTAATTGTTTCACAAAAAAAATTGTGATACAATATACCCGTTACAAGGAGACGGAAAATATGAAAATAATCCGCGTTGCGCCCGGCGACGATTTGCAGTCTATTTTGGCTGAAATCAGTCAGCCCACCACAATTTACCTTAAAAAAGGCGTGTACGACTGCAAGCTTATAATTGCCGCAGACGACGTAAAGCTTATCGGCGAAGAGCGTGAAACAACAATTATCCGCTACGGCGATTACGCAAAAAAGCAACACGCCGACGGCCGGGAGTACAACACCTTCCGCACTTTCACCGTGTGTGTAACTGGTGAAAGGGTTGTGATTGAAAATCTTACGATAGCCAACACCAATACCTCGCCCGAGGTCGTAGGGCAGTGCGTCGCGCTGTCGGTCAACGCCGGACTGTTTCACGCCAAGAACGTAAATATTGCATCCACGCAGGACACGCTGTTTACCGCACCCTTCCCCGACGACCTTGTTATACGCTATGCCGGACTGACCGCAGATAAGACTTATTACGACGGATTTATTCCCCGCGAACAGCTTTATATGGAAGGCAATTCCTTTCAATATTATGAAAACTGCACTGTTTCCGGCACCGTTGACTTTATTTTCGGCGGCGCGCAGGCGCTGTTCGAAAACTGCGAGCTCGTGTCCCTGAACGACAAGCGCAAGCTCGGCTTCGTTGCCGCCCCCTCCCACTCGCTCA
>CAMWWA010000005.1 GCA_947177825.1 uncultured Clostridia bacterium | reverse complement strand
TTTATCTACAACGAAATATATCTCAACCGCCGCAACAATCCGCAGGTGTGGTGCGAGTTTATGAGCTGGGAGGACAACCCCTACCTGAAAAAAAGCGAGATAAAGCTGCTGTCGCAGGCTATGGATTCTACCTCGCTGGACAGCAGGCGGTACGGCAAGTTTTCGCGCGGGGCGGGGCTGGTCTATCCCGAGTTCGACAGCGCGGTGCACGTGGTTGCGCCCTTCCCGATTCCTAAGGAGTGGCAGGACAATATTTCCATAGACCCCGGCTTGAACAATCCGCTTTCCGCGCACTGGTACGCCGTGGACTGGGACGGCAATATCTACGTGGTTGCCGAGCATTTCGCCGCGGGAAAAGACATAGAGGAGCACGCGCGTTGCATTAAGGATATTTCCGCGCGTATAGGGTGGAAGACCGACGCGAGGGGCAGGCTGTGCGCGCTTATCGACAGCGCGGCAAACCAGCGCACTCTGGCAAGCACGAAGAGCGTGGCGGAGCTCTTTGCCGACAGGGGCATACTCGTAAACACCAAGGTGAACAAGGACGTTTTTTCGGGGATATGCCGCGTCAAAGAATATTTGAAGCGCGGCAACGGACTGCCCGACATATATATTTTCGACACGTGCGTGAATATGATTGCCGAGTTCACAAGTTACTTCTGGGCGGACGGCGACAGCCCCGTTAAGCGCGACGACCACTGCATGGACGAGCTGAGATATTACGTGATGAACCGTCCGCGCCCCGCCGAAAAGGAGTGCCCCGAAAGCGCCGTTTACGCCGATAAAATGAGGAGAATCAGGAGGCTTAAATCGAAAGGTGGAAAACAGGGAAAGCGTTAGGGACGCGTTGAAAAAATGCGCCGTCGGGCTGTCCGCAAGCGAGGTCGTGGAGGAGTTTGCGGTGGAGGACGGCGAACTCAAGCTCATAAAGAAAAAGGTTACGCGGCGCGACATTCCGCCCGACATAAAGGCGGTCAAGCTGCTACTGGACAGCGACGATTTGTCCGCGGCAACCGACGGGGAGCTGGAAGAGGAAAAGAATAAACTTTTGAAAATGTTAATGGAGGGTGACTGTGACTGAAAGAGAGGAGCAAATTTTGAAGGAGGAGTCCGAGCTGGTTGCGGAGGTGCAGGCGGACTTTAAAAGAAGGCAGGAGGAAAGGCGGAGCATAGAGCGCGGCTGGCAGCTGAATATGAATTTTTTGAGCGGCAACCAGTATTGCGACGTCAATTCGCTGGGCGAAATAGAGGGCGACGCGGGCGGCTATTACTGGCAGGAAAAGCGCGTGTTCAACCACATTGCGCCCACCGTGGATACGCGCTGCTGCAAGCTGACGGGCATACGCCCCAAGCTGGCGGTAAGGGCGGCTTCGGAGGACGATGACGACAGGCGTTCGGCAAAGCTTGCCTCGTCAATTCTGTCGGCGACGTGCGAGGACTGCGACGTGGACGGGGCAATCTCCGCCGCGACGGTCTGGTCGGAAGCGTGCGGCACGGTCTTTTACAAAGTGATATGGGATTCGTACGCTGGCAACGAAATAGGCAGGACCTTCGACGGTGCAAGCGTGAGGGAGGGCAAGGTTAAGTTGCAGGTGGTTTCACCCTTCGAAATTTATCCCGACACGCTCTCCGAGCAGAGCATTGAAAACCAGCCGAGTTTAATCCACGCTAGGGCGGTGCCTGCCGACGACATATTCGCGGCGTACGGCGTAAAGGTTGCCGGGCGCGACGTCGAGGACTATTCGCAGGCTGCCGGTCAGGGCAAATGCCAGCGCGCGGTAAAGCACGGCTACGAGGTGGTAATCGAAAGATATGTCCGCCCCAATTCGCAATATCCCGAGGGCAGGCTTACCATAGTCGCGGGCGACAAGCTGCTTTACGACGGGGCTCTGCCGTATCTGAACGGCGAAGGCGCGGCGCGCACTTACCCCTTCGTAATGCAGTACTGCATACCGCTTGCGGGCTCGTTTTTCGGCACGTGCATAGTGGACAGGCTCATTCCCGTCCAGCGTGCGTACAACGCGGTAAAGAACCGCAAGCACGAATTTTTAAACCGCATCGCGATGGGTATGATTGCCGTCGAGGAAGGCTCGGTGGATACGGACGAGCTGTTGGAGGACGGGCTTATGCCGGGCAAAATTTTGGTCTACCGCCAGGGCGGAACGCCGCCCGAAATGCTCACCCTCGGCACGGTGCCTTCGGAGTTCACGGTGGAAGAGGAAAGGCTGGAAGAGGAGTTTGCCAAAATTTCGGGCACCAGCGACATAACCCAGCGTGCGAACGCGTTCACTTCGGTGACCTCGGCAACGGGCTTGCAGATAATAATCGAGCAGGACGAGGCGCGGCTGAACGTGTGCTACGAACAGATTAAGGGGGCGCTTAAAAACATAGGCAAAATGATACTGCGCCTTTACAGGCAGTTTGCCTCGTCGGTGCGGCTTATAAGGTTTTCGACCGCGGGCGACACGCTTTCGCCTTTAAGCTTCAAGGGCAGCGACATAACGGGCGACGACGTCGTTTTAGAAGCGGACAGCGACATAAATATGACTCCCGCGCGGCGCATGGCGACCATATACGATATGATTGACAAGGGGCTGTTTTCGGACGAGAACGGAAGGATTAAGCCTGCCGTCAAGGATAAGCTTTTAAAGACGCTGGGCTACAACGGCTACACGGGCGGAAGGGATATGACCGAGCTGCACCGTCAGCGCAGCGCCGGGGAGAACGCCGCGCTTAAGGAGGGCGGAGCGGTTGAGTTGAAGGAGTACGACGACCACGCCGTACACCTGGAGGAACACACGGCGTATCTCTTGACAGAAACGCTGACAAGCGAACAGGAAGCGCGCATATGCGCACATCTCAACCAACATAAAAATAAACTTTCGGAGGTAAAAAATGAAGGATAACCAAAACGTGGAAAGCAAGGTTACGGCAGACACCGCGGAGGCGGAAGAAAAACAAGCTGCGGCGGAACTCGGCAAATTCAAGGACGTTAAGGCCCTGGCGGAAGCATACCGGGCACTCGAAGCCGAATTCACCCGACGCAGCCAGCGGCTGAAGGAGCTCGAAGAAAAGCAGGCGAACAAGGGGACGGATACGACCGCAAATACGGAAACTGCGGCAAACGCGGAAGCTCCCTCGCAGGCGGCTTCAACGGGTGCGGACAAAGACGCGCAGAGCGTTATGCCCGTGCTCAGCGACGAAATCAAAAACGCCGTAATAGAGGAATATCTCAACGGCGTATGCGCAAGGCGCGGCGTGCCCTTCGTTACGGGCGGCGGCGCGGTTGCGGCGCAAAGGCGTACGCCCACTACTTTAAAAGAGGCGGGCGCGCTTGCGGGAAAACTTTTTTCAGACAAGGAGGATAACTGATTGATTACTATTGCAAACGCCGACGCGGCGTTAAAGGATTACTATTTGGACGCGGTGAACGCACAGCTCAGCGGCGAGGTTTCGCCCTTCTTCAACGCCATAGCCAAGACGGGCGAAAACGTTTTCGGCAAGGACGTTAAGCTTGCAATCGCAAAAGGCGGTATGTCGGGCGTGGTTGCGGGCGCGGAGGACGGCGAGCTTCCCTCGCCCCGTTCCAACAGATATTACGGAGTGACTCTGCCGCTTAAAAACGTTTACGGCACCATTGAAATTTCGGACAAGGCTATGCGCGCTTCTGGCAACGCCGCGGGCGCGTTCGTCAACCTTCTGAACGCCGAAATGGAAGGGCTGGTTGCAGGCGCAAAGGCGAATTTCGCGCGTATGCTCTACGGTGACGGCAACGGACTTTTGTGCACCGTCGTTTCCAAAAAGTCGGACTTCGTGCTTAACGTAAACAGCGCAAAGAGCTTTTTCAAGGGCATGAAGGTTACGGTGGGAACGGCTTCGCCTTTCGACGCCACCATAACCGGCGTGGACACGCAAAACGGTCAGATTACCGTGGATAAGGACTGCAAGGAAATAACCTTTGCGGGCGGCGAAAAGATAAGCATTGCCGGCGCGGAAGGCAACGAAATTATCGGTCTTTCGGGCATATTCGACGGCGAAAAGCTGTACGGCTATAACAAGAGCGAGGAGACGTATTTCAAGCCCTTTATCAAGCACGTTGCCGCGGCTTCGCTCACCGAGAGCGACATTATCGACGTCATCGACGGGCTGGAGGAAATCAGCGACGGCAAGGTGAATATGATTCTTTGCTCACACAAAGTGAGGAAACAGATTGCCAAGCTTATGAGCTCCTCGCGCAGAATTGTCAACACCGCGGAAATTGCGGCTGGCTATTCGAGCATCGTTATAAACGACGTGCCCGTATATGCGGACAAGTTCTGCCCCGACGACAGAATTTACTTCGTCAACACCTACGACTTCGTGTTGAACCAGCTGTGCGACTGGGCGTGGCTGGAGGACGAGGGCGGCAGAATTTTAAAGCAGGTAGCGGGCAAGGCGGCGTATTCCGCAACGCTCGTCAAGTACGCCGAGCTCATCTGCAAAAAGCCCTTCGCGCAGGGTGCGGTAATACTCGATAAATCTTAAAGGATAAAGGAGGCGCAATGAAAGTTATAGACGTTATATGCAGTACAATGCGCCTTGTAGGCAGAAGCGACGCCGCCGACCTTATAGAGTCGGCGGCAGCCGCGGACGGCACGGCGCAGGGGGAAGTGTACGGTGAGGACGGCGGACAGACCGCGGTTGAAACGCCCGTACTTTCCGAGGAGGTGAAGCGCCTTAAACGCGCTTTTTTAACCTACCTCAACGCCGTTTTAGACGAGCTTGCGCGCGGCTACTTTCCCCTGGATACCGAGGAGGAAATGAGCAGCGAAAACGGGGTGTACGCGTTTGCGGATTTTTTAAAGGCTCCGTTGAAGATTAACCGCGTAACCGAGGCGCAAAACCCCGTTGAATGGCACATATACCCCAACTATTTGCATACCAAGGCGAAAAAGATAACCGTTTCCTACGAATACGCGCCGCCCGTTCTGGGTGAGGACGACGAGTTTTTCTACCCCGTTTTTGCCGTCGGCGCGCGGCTTGTTGAGTACGGTATGGCGGCGGAATATTTCCTGGTTGCGGGCGACGGTACGGGCTATTCCGCGTGGGAGAGCAAGTACCGCAACGAGATTGAAAATCTGCTTGCGCGCAGCTCCGTAAAGGACCGCATTCCGCCGAGGAGGTGGATATGAAAGCGCGCGCCCGTTATTCGTTAAACGGGCTGAATACCGCGGCGCAGACGACCGTGCTCATAGGCGGCGGCGAAAATTTTTGCAGGGAGCGTTTCGGTTATAGGCAGACCGGAAAGGGGCTGGAACCGGGACTGTATCCCGTGACGGTGGAGCCCGTCGCGCGCATTGCAAATCTGGTCCACGCGGAGTATTTTTCGGTGCTCGGTTTCATGGCGATGATAACCAAGGGCGGACAGGTGGCGCGGTGGAATACCGACCAGTACACCAAGCTTACGACGGCTGCAATGGTAAATCCCAATCCGCCTTTCGTGATAACCTGCATTGACGAGGGCGAACCTGCCTACGCGGTAATCGGCGGCCTGAAGCTGGCGCTGTTCAGGGGTGCGACGGTAGCAAACCACATACTGCCTTACAAGGTTACGGGCGGCACCTATCATTGCGGCAGAATATTCGCCGTGGACAAGGAAGACCCGTACATTATAAGGTGGTCGAGCTTTTCCATACTCGACTGGTCGCTTGCAATCGACTCGGGCGGTCATCTGCGCTTGAACCCCAAGGGCGGCAAGGCGCTGTGCATAGTCGAGCTTGGCGAAAAGCTGGTCGTTGTCAGGGAGAGGGCGCTCACCGTATTTAACGCCCTTGCCGACGCGCGCCATTTCCGTCTGGTCCAGTACGGCAGTACGTTTCTGCCCGAGGTAAGGGACAAGACCGCCGTCGTGGTCGGCGGCAAACTCTGGCTGTGTACGGAGGACGGTCTGCACGTTTACGACGGCTCGTCCGTTTCGAACGTGGAGGTGGATACGTGCGGCAGGAACTACTCTTTCGAAAGGACGGCGGCGTTTAAAAACAGGTACATATACATAACCTGCACCGAAGGCGGAGTGCGCTGCTTTCTGGAGTACGACACGCAGACGGGCGCAACCGTAACCTTTGCAAAGGGCGGCGATATGCTGTTCTGCACCGACGACACGTTATACTGTCTTGCAGGCGACAACGGCACTACCATAAGCCTTCTTTGCGCGGGGCTCGAGGATGAAAACCGCGTGTGGATATCACGCAATATCGACCTGGGTACGGCGGCAACCAAAACGCTTAAATACGTCACGCTGGAGGGCGAAGGCGATTCGGAAGTGTTAATCGAATGCGACGGGCGCACGCGCACGGTCAACCGCCACGGTAGAACCTACGTAGGCGAGGTGGGCGTCAACTTTACTTTCAGCGTAAGGGGCACGGGCACGGTGAGCCGCCTTGCCGCCGAATGGGAGGTGCGCAAATGACTTTCGACATTATAGACATAAGCGCGGAGGAGGCGGAAAAGCTGGAAACCGTCCAGCTTAAGCTTTTGCGCACGGCACAGCAGAAGAAGAACGAGCTGGAACACAAAATGCAGACCGAGCTTGCCGAGCACAAGCGGCTTACCTATGCGAACGGCGTGGAAAACTCGACTATATACACAAGAATTTTCAAACAGCTCAGCGCGGAGTACGAATACCAGGTGGAAATACTCAGGGAGCAGCTCATATTCAATATGTCGCTCAGGGAGCCGACCGCACCTGACGAAACGGGCGGAAGCGGCAGCGACAACTCGGCGTATCTCGTCGACTACGAGCTTTCCTATCTGGAAAGGTATATCGAGGTCAGGGATTACTATATGACTATCGAGGACCCCGACGAGCGGTTGGAACTTTTGAAGGCGGACAAGGTCGCGCAGAATTATCTGGGCACGTACTACAATCTGTTGTTCGATTATCTTTACACGTTCACCAATTAAAAAGGCGGAGCGCGGGCGGCAAAAATTGCCGCCCGCGCTTTTTTCGTTGCCCGCTTTTGCTTTACTTTTCACGCCGTTTATTTTATAATTGTGAATATGAGATTAGCCGATTGCTGGAAGGATTACCGCATAATCGCCACGGGCGACGGAATGAAGCTGGAAAAATGGGGAAACGTGACTTTATTGCGTCCCGACCCCCAGGTCATCTGGCACGCTCAGACCGACCTTTATTCCCATCTCGGAATAAACGCCGTCTATCACCGCAGCGAAAAGGGCGGCGGCGGTTGGGAAGTAAAAAAATCTTTCCCGCAACAGTGGAACGTCAACTATAAAGATTTGACCTTTTCGGTCAAGCCGATGGGCTTCAAGCACACTGGGCTGTTTCCCGAACAGGCCGTCAACTGGGATAAGATGCGCGCTTTGATAGAGGGCGCAAAGACTGAAAATCCCGACAGGCAAATCAAGGTTTTAAATCTGTTCGCCTACACGGGCGGCGCGACCGTCGCCTGCGCAAAGTCGGGCGCGGAGGTGGTGCACGTGGACGCCGCTAAGGGTATGGTGGAGCGCGCCGGCGAAAACGCGCGGCTTTCGGGCGTAAACAGCGGCATACGCTACATAATAGACGATTGCGCCAAATTCGTAAAGCGCGAAATCCGCAGGGGCAACAGGTACGACGCAATAATTATGGACCCGCCCAGCTACGGCAGGGGGCCGGGCGGCGAAACGTGGAAGATAGAGGACAGCTTATACGACTTCGTGCTTTCGTGTACGGAAGTGCTTGCCGACAATCCGCTTTTCGTGCTCATCAACAGCTACACCACGGGCTTGCAGCCCACCGTTATAAAAAATATTCTGTCGCTGACCTTAAAGGGCAGAACGGGAACTTACGACGCCTACGAGGTAGGCTTACCCACGGACGAAGGCATTTGTTTACCCTGCGGTTGCAGCGGAATGTTCGTCGGCGGTAAATAAAAAGGAATTTATTATGGACGAAAAAGACTTAATAATTTTGCACGAAGACAATCACATAATCGTCGTTTTAAAGCCGCAGAACGTGGCTTGCTGTCCCGACGAGAGCGGCGACGACAATCTTTTCGACTGCATAAAGCGGTATCTGAAAGTCACGTACAACAAGCCGGGCAACGTCTTTTTGGGGCTCGTGCACAGGCTGGACAGACCGACGGGCGGCGTAATGGTTTTCGCCAAGACCTCCAAGGGTGCGGCGCGGCTTTCGGAGCAGATGAAAAACGGCGGCTTTGAAAAGCGCTATCTTGCGGTGCTGTGCGGCGTGCCTTCCAGAAAGCAGGCGACGCTTGAAAACTATTTAAGGAAGAGCTCGGTCAACAACACCGTTTACGTGTGCACGCAGACCGAGGAGGGCGCAAAGTTTGCCGCGCTGGACTACGAAATCAAGGAAGAGCACGGCGGTCTGTCGCTTGCGGAAATCAAGCTGCACACGGGCAGAACGCACCAGATACGCGTGCAGATGGCTTCCATAAACTGTCCGCTTTACGGCGATATGCGCTACGGCGGCGAAAAGGCGGTTAAGGGCAAGCTTGCGCTGTGGGCATATTCGCTGCGGCTGACTCACCCCGTCACGGGCGAAAAGATGCGTTTCGAAATCGAGCCGCCCAAGGAAGAGGGCGTGTGGAAAAACTTCAATATCGAAGTATAAAATATGCTTCCGCGGAGCGAAAGTTATTGACAAGGACGCGGCTTTTATAGTAAAATCAATTTGTTATACGGAAATTTCTGGGAACAGGGCTTATATTATATGGAAAAACAAAAAAGACTTAAAGCAGGTTTTTTATCGCTTTTAATCGCGCTGATAGTTGCACTGTCGGCGGCTGTGCTCGTTTTGACGGGCTATTCGTCCCCCGTTTACGCGGCGGACCGCTACGTGGAGCTTGACGGCAATACCGTTTTCTACACCTCGATTAGGGGCGCGGGCATAACCTGCACCGAGGAAAAGACGGTGGAGGGCGACGAAAACGCCCACCGCTATACTCTCTTCCAGATAGGCGAGGACCAGACCGTTTCCTACCGTCAGAATCTTGCGTACGCATGGAAGACGGGCAACAAGAACGACGACGGCAATTACACGAGCACGGACGTTGCGGACCATACTTTTTCTATGGAGCTGTCGTTCGAAAACACTTCGTTCAAGAAATTCATAATCAAATTCCAGTCGCAGCAGTACGTTCTCACCGAGGACAAGAAGAGCGAAAATTACCTTATCTTCACCCCTGCGGAGGAGGGCAAGGTTAAAATAAGCGTTGCGCAGTCGCTCGAAGAGAAGGACGGCAAGATTGAAGAGGTTGTCGCGGACGGCGCGTTCACCGCAACCGAAAGAATCAAAATAAGCTTTGACGCATACGAAAGCGGCGACTACCAGCTGGCAATCAACGGTACCCCCGCAACGACGGCGGAGGGCGGCAAGGTCTGCTTCAAGAACGTTTATCAGTACTTTGCAACCTACGTTTCGTCGGGCGATACTGCCGTAACCCCTTTGACCTTCAGTGCGGAGTTCGAGGACAACGCGGCGGAAAAGAGCGCGGAAATGGTGCTTTACGATATCAACGGACAGTCGTTCGAAATGCACAGGCAGGGTGACGACTATAAGATTAAGGACACCGCGGCGCCCGTAATCTGCTTCAGCGAAACGCCTTCCTATCTCGAATACGGCAAGGCGATAGGGCTTAAATACAGGGTAATCGACGTGCTTGCTTCGTCGCCCCGTTCCACGGCTTATTACTACGTTTTAACCGGCAAGCAGTACGCTTCCGATAAATTCAACTACGACAAAATAGAATACTCCGACGAGGACGAAAGCGATTCGTCCGAAGGCGAAGAGGGCGAGAATAAGGAAGAGGATAAGGACGAGGTTGCAAACGTCAATCCCTTCATTCAGATAACCTCGTCGAGCAATGCAAGAATTATAAGAGATTCCAACACGTTCATTCCCTCCGACCTTCTGGAAGGCGGCAACGTTTACGGGCTCGTTAAGCTCTATTACGAAATTTCGGACGTTTCGGGCTCCAACGCGCAGAAGGACGTGGTATTCGTCGACTGGTACGCCAAGGACGAAGCGCTTGTAAATATCTACGAAGTCAAGAACGCGGAAGGCACTTCCAACTTCCTTAAGCTTATCGACGACAAGCCCGGCGTAACCTTTGCTGGAAAGGACGACGTCAACGAAGACGATTACAAGAATACGATAAAGGCATTCGAGCAGGCTTACCAGCAGAAAATCGACGAGGCTATCGCGGAGCTCGAGGACGGCAAGCTGTATGCGGGCGGCGGCAAGTTCTATCTTCCCGCAATCGAATACGAATTTGTCGACGACTATTTCAACTGCCGCGACTACAAATATTCGCTGTACTACAAGGGTAAGACGACGGGCTCCAACACCTCGCTCGAGCCCAACCAGCTTGCAATAGATTTAAGCGACGCGGACGTCACCTACAAGTTCAAGCTGTTCGTCACCGATTCTTTCGGCAATCCCATGAGATACCCGACTGACGATAACGGCGAAATCGTGTGGAAGGAGATTACGACCAACGACGTTTGGGACGAAGATTTCGAAACGCTGTTGCCGTCGTTCACCTTTGACGTTGCGTACAAGGAGGCGACCGCGGAAGACCCCGAAAGTCTGTCGCTTGCCTACGTTGACACGACCTACAGCGGCGTATCGTTCACCATAAAGGGAGTAAGCGGCACTTACACCTCGCAGTACAAGCTGTACGTCTTTGACAGAAGCGCGTTCTATACCGACACGGGCATCACCATCGGCTATAACGAATTCAAGGAAGCTATCGGCAAGCTGTTTGCAAACGAGTTTGAAAATAACGGTGTAAAGCTTGAAAACACGCGCAAGTATTTCACTACGGTAAAGGCTTCTTCCGAGCTTCTGGAAACGGACGAAAATTACGAGGACTTCAAGGCGCTCAACTGGAACGCTTCTTCCATATCGTTCACGCCGCAGTCCGTAGAAGATTTCTACGTGGTAGAGCTTACGCTCACCGACAAGCGTTCGCAATTGCAGAGTAAGAATTACGCAACGGTTGCGGCTTCGGTGCAGACCACGGCGCTCAAGGGCGAAAGCGACTGGGTGGAAAACAACGTGACATCCATAGTTCTTCTTTCGGTTGCAGGCGCGTGCCTGGTTGCGCTAATCGTTCTGCTTATAATCAAGCCCAAGGATAAGGGCGATATCGACGCGGTTTATTCCGAGGTTGAAGAAAAGAGCGGCGCTTCAAAGAAAAATGGCAAAAAGCAAAAGTAACGCAATATAATATAATAATGTATATAGGGCTTCCGTGCGGTATGTGCAGAAGCCCTTTTTATGTCTTTTTATGTAAAGTATTGACAAATTTCACGCAAGGTGATATAATTACGGCGTATGAGCGGAATATTCTTTAAAGGCTGCCGTTCGAGAGGGAAAAACTTTTATGGGTAAAGATTACTCTTTAAGTCATTTTGAATATTTCAAGGACAGGGATTTAAGCCATTCGCTTGACACGTTAACGGGTATATTAAACCGCGAAGCGTTAATGGGCTACGTCAACTGGCTGGTCGAGAACAACAGAAAGTTCTCGTTTTTCCTCGTGGACGTTGATAATTTCAAGAACGTCAACGATACCTACGGTCACCTGGTCGGCGATATAGTAATTGCGCAGATGGCTGCTTACTTTGTAAAGATGTCGGGCAAGCAGGGCGTAGTTGCGCGTTACGGCGGCGACGAATTTATAATCCTGTGCGAGAACGTTTCCGAATACAACGACGTGTGGAAAATCGGTCACGAAATAAATATGCGCATAGGCGGCATAGTTTTCGAAGGTATTCCCAACCTTGCCATAACCGTTTCGATGGGCATTGCACGCTTCCCGCTGGACGCGAATACTCCGCAGAAGCTTATGGAAACGGCGGATAAGGCGCTTTACCGCGCAAAGATGAAGGGCAGAAACTGTTTCATTATCTACCTGCCCGAAAAGCATGCGAATATCTCGCTTAAAAAGGAGCGCGACAAACAGCAGACGCAGATGCAGCTTACCTATACGCTGTTCGGCAATCTTACGGCGTGCGGCGAGGATATCTCGCTTGCCGTAAGCACTGTTTTCAAGAGCTTTATTTCCTACTATATGTTCGACCATATATGTCTGGAAACGCCCAAAAATATCAACCACAGCGTAGTGTTTACGCTGTCCTCGCAGAAGCAGTTCAAGCATATCCCTATCGAAATGATAGATTCGCTTATAAATTCGGCGGGCTATATAAGTTTAAACAACGTAGAGGGACTGAACGAGGAGTCGTACGGCGCCATTATGAAGGAGTACGTCAAGCAGCAAATCAAGTCAACGCTTTACTGCAAGATTTCTTCCTACGGCGTAGATTACGGCTATATCCGCGTGGATACTTCCAACACGGCGCGCATCTGGCAGAACAACGAAATTGCAATGGTTATGACCGCTGCAAACGTAATAGGACTGCTGTTGCACTATCAGAAAAAGACGCTGGACGATTTGCCCCTCGTCGTTCCCACGGAAGCGGGCAGCATCGAATAATTTAATATAAATTTTTAAGGCGGTTGCGGCTTTTCGCAGCCGCTTTTTTCGTGCGTTAAAAATTGCGTAAATACATAAATATTGTTACCGCGCTTGATTTTTTACACAACATATGGTATAATTACATATAGTGGTAAATTTTTACCGCGCTACACTGACAATCGGGAAAAGGTTATGGCAGAGAAGAGTTACAACGCGGACGATTTAAAGGTTTTAGAGGGGCTGGAAGCGGTGCGTGTGCGCCCGGGTATGTACATCGGGTCCACGGGCGTCAAGGGCTTACACCACATTCTTTGGGAGATTGTGGACAACGCTATCGACGAGGCGGCAAACGGCTACGCCGACGAAATTTCGGTTATCCTGCATGCGGACGGCTCGGCTTCGGTCGAGGACAACGGCAGAGGTATGCCCACGGATATAAACACTAAGACGGGTATGTCGGGCGTCGAGCTCATTTTCACCAAGCTGCACGCGGGCGGCAAATTCGACAGCGGCAACTACGCCTTTTCGGGCGGACTGCACGGCGTAGGCGCTTCGGTTACCAACGCGCTTTCCAAATGGCTGAACGTGGAGGTGTACCGCAAGAGCGTGTACACGATGGGCTTTACCTCGACTTACGATACAAAGCAGAAAAAGTGGCTGTGCGGAATACCTACCTCGCCGCTTACCAACACGGGTAAAAAGGCGGACAAGAAGGGAACCTTGGTCAGGTTTATGCCCGACGAAGAGGTCTTCGAAACGGTGGAGTGGAACTACGAAACGGTTGCAAAGCGCCTTAAGGAGCTTGCATTTCTGAACAAGGGCGTTAAGATAAACTTCCGCGACGAGCGCCAGCACTATAAAATCGAAACCGAAACCTCGGACGACGGCGAGGAGGTGGAAACCAAAATCGCCCTGCCTCCGCGCGAACCGCTCACATTCAAGTTCGATGGCGGACTCGTCGATTTCGTCAAGTACTTAAACGACGGCTCAACGGTGCTTTACGCGCAGCCGCTGTATTATTCGGTAATCAAGGACATACAGGTCAAGGGCGCACCCGCGGGCAAAATCAAAATCGAGTTCGCACTCGCGCACACCAAGAACGACGACGAAAGCTTATATTCGTTCGTCAACAATATTTCAACCGTGGAGGGTGGCTATCACGAGATAGGCTTCCGCAACGGACTTTTAAAGGCGGTAAACGATTACGCGCGTTCGTCGGGCGTGTTGAAGGCAAAGGACCCCGCGTTCGTCGTTGACGACATAAGGGAGGGATTAACCGCCGTCCTCACCGTGCAGATGAACAACGTGGAGTTCGAGGGGCAGACCAAGACCAAGCTGGGCAACCCCGAAGCCAAAGCCCCCGTCGAAAAGGCGGTTATCGAAGGGCTTACGCAGCTTATGAACACGCGCGGCAACAAGACTGTTTTCGACGAAATCGCAAAGAAAGCCAAGTTTGCCGCGGACGACAGAATCAAGCACCGCGCGGAAAGGGACGTTGCAAAGGCGGCTTCCGAAAACGACGGGCTGAATCTTATCGGCAAGCTTGCGCCCTGCTCGGGCAAAAACCCCGATATGAACGAGCTGTTCATAGTCGAGGGCGACTCCGCAGGCGGCACGGCAAAGCAGGCAAGGGTAAGGCAGTTCCAGTCCATTCTGCCCCTGCGCGGCAAGCCCTTGAACGTGCAGAAAAAGACGGCTTTGCAGGCGCTGCAGAACGAGGAAATAAAGACTCTCGTTTCGGCGATAGGCGCCGGCTTCAACCGCTCCTTCGAGGTGGAAAAGACGAGGTATAAAAAGGTAATAATTCTTTCCGATGCGGACCAGGACGGTATGCATATCCGCTGCATACTTTTGACGTTCTTCTTCAAATATATGCGTGATTTGGTTGCGTCGGGCTACGTCTATATAGGCATGCCGCCCCTCTACAAGGTCTACAAAAAGGACGTGGTGGAGTACGCCTACGACGACAAGGAGCTGGACGAAAAGATTAAAAAGGTAGGCAAGGGCTATTCGCTTCAGCGCTATAAAGGTTTGGGCGAGATGTCCGCCGAACAGCTTTGGGAAACGACAATGAACCCCGCGACGCGCAATCTTATCCAGGTCACGCTGGAGGATATCACGCAGGCGGCGGAGATGATAGAGATGCTTATGGGCGACAAGGTAGAGGGCAGAAAGCAGTTCCTCAACGAAAACGCCGACTTCAACAAGGTGGACGGCTTTATCGAAAAGGTAAACGTCGTCAAGCAGAATACGGGCGCGGAAGAGGTATAAGGTACTATGGCTAAGAAAAGGGACGATAACTTCCAGACTTTTATTCCGCAGGGCAAGGTGTTCACGACTCCGCTCGAAGAGGTAATGCCGCAGTCAATGCTGCCGTATGCGGAATTCGTCATACTCGACAGAGCGCTGCCGCGCGTGGAGGACGGACTTAAACCCGTCCAGAGGCGCATACTGTACACCATGGCGGAAATGGGGCTCACCCCCGACAAGCCGCATAAAAAGTCGGCAAGAATAGTCGGCGACTGTATGGGTAAATACCACCCCCACGGCGACAGCTCGGTTTACGACGCAATGGTAAGAATGGCGCAGGACTTCAATATGCGCTTAACCCTCGTCAACGGACACGGTAACTTCGGCTCGGTGGACGGCGACCCCGCCGCGGCTATGAGGTATACCGAGGCGCGGTTGCAGCCGCTCGCGCTCGAACTTTTAAAGGATATCGACAAGGAGACGGTGCCCTTTTCGTTCAACTTCGACGACAGCCTTTTGGAGCCCGATATTCTTCCCGGCAGATATCCCAATCTTTTAGTAAACGGCGCAAACGGCATAGCCGTAGGACTTGCAACCAATATTCCCACGCACAACCTTTCGGAAGTTATCGACGGCGTGTGCGCGTACATAGATAACCCCCGTATATCGCTTAACGAAATGATGAAGATTATCCCCGGTCCCGACTTTTCGACGGGCGGCTTCATCATCGAAAACGAGCTTAAACAGGCGTACGAAACGGGCAGGGGCAGGATAACGCTGCGCGCCCGTTACTCGGTGGAAAACGGCGATAACGGCAAGAAGGAAATAATTTTTACCGAGCTTCCCTATCAGACCAACAAGGCGGAGCTTTTAAGAAAAATAATGCTCCTGAAAGAGGATAAAAAGGAAGCTCTTTCGGGCATTGCCGACATTGTGGACGAATCCGACCGCACGGGTATGAGGGCGGTTATATACTGCAAGAAGGACGCCGACGTAGACTCCATTTTGAATTTCCTGTTCAAGTATACCGATTTGGAGTGCACGTTCGGCATAAACATGGTTGCAATCGCGGGCGGCAAGCCGCAGCAGCTGGGGCTTATCGACATAATTAAATATTACGTCGCATACCAGCGCCAGGTCATAATCCGCCGCACCAAGTACGAGCTTAAGGAAGCCGAAGCGCGCTGCCACATTTTAGAGGGGCTGATTATCGGCGTACACAATATCGACGAGGTGATAAGAATAATCAAATCGTCGGAGAGCACGCCCGTTGCGCGCATGCGCTTAATGGAAACCTTCGCACTGTCCGACAAGCAGGCGCAGGCAATTCTGGACTTGCGCCTCGCGCGCCTTGCCAAGCTGGAAATCGAAAAGCTGGAAAAGGAGCTTGCCGAGCTCAAGGTGCGCATAGAAAGACTTAAAGCCATACTCGCCAGCCGTGACGAGCAGATGGAAATAGTCAAGCAGGAAATGCGCGAAATCAAGAACAAATACCCCTGTCCCCGCAAGACGCAAATCGTGCCGAGCTTAGGGGATATAAAGGTGTTCCGCCAGGACGTCAAGCGCGCTTCCACCGACTGGATTCTCGCCGTGACCGCAGGCGACAATATCAAGTTTATCGACAAGATAGAGTTCGACCAGAAGCGCAAAAAGCCGCTTGCCACCGCATACAGGGCGGATACGCTTTACAAGCAGACGGTCACTTCCCGTTCGGACGGCGCCATGCTCATATTCACCAACTACGGCAACTGCGTGAGGGTGGACCTCAACGAGTACGACTGTACGGGTATGACCGCTTCGGGCGTCAAATTAAAGGAGTTTTACGACGCGGCGCTGCGCGGTGAAAAGCCTGTTAAAATCTTTGCGGTGGGCGAAAAACTGCCCGAGGGCGACTTGCTGTTCTTCACCCGTCAGGGCACGGTCAAGCGCACGGCGTGGGCGGAATATTCCATAAACCGTCCCGTGTTCCCCGCAATAAAGTTAAAGCCCGGCGACGAGGTTTTAACCGTTGAAAATTACGACGATAATTCCGACTGCACGATGTGCTTCGTCACGCGCGAGGGCATATGCCTGAACGCCGACAAGGACGACGTTCCCCAGCAGGGCAGAGTTACGGGCGGCGTAAGGGGCATACTTTTAAACGACGGCGACGAAGTGGTATTCGCAACGCAGTTCTACGGAGAGGGCGAAATAATAATAGTTTCCGACCTCGGTGCGGCAAAGCGCGTAATAGCCTCGCTATTCCAGCCGATGGGCAGAGGCAGAAAGGGTATGATGATTGTAGACGGCAAGTCGCAGGTGCTGTTTGCCGACTACGTAACCGTTCCCTATAAGATTGGCATAATCCGCACGGACAACACCGTTACCGAGATGGATACCGAGGAAATTTCCATAGAGCCGCGCCCTTCCAAGGGCAAAGCGCTGCCTGCCGCAAACGACGTTTCGGGGGCGGTTGCGCTCAAATACCGTTCGGAATACGAGGACGGAAATATGCAGATGACGCTTTAAAGCGCGCAATAAATTTACAAAATATTTCCCCGCGGCACGGCTTGCGGGGAAGTTTTTTCATAAAAAGCAAAATATTGCAAATTTTTCAAAAAAATGCTTTTACTTGACGGGCAAAATATAGTACAATGTTAAATGGACTAAAATAGTCGTACCGCGTAGCGGTATGACCTCATTTCATAGAAGGGAGTAATAAAAATGGGATTGCTTAATTTCTTATCCAATGCGGACAGCCGCAAAGCGGTTAAAAAGTTGGACAAGCTTGCAAAGAAGGTCGAGGAGCTGGAGCCCAAGTACGCCGCTATGTCGGACGAGGAGCTCAAAAGCCAGACGGGAATTTTAAAGGAAAGACTTGCAAACGGCGAAACGCTGGACGATATCTTATTCGACGCGTTCGCGGCGCTTAGGGAAGCAAGCTGGCGCGTGCTTAAAATGAAGCACTTCCACGTGCAGATAATCGGCGGCATATGCCTTCACCAGGGGCGTATCGCGGAAATGAGAACGGGCGAAGGCAAGACCTTGGTTTCGACTCTCCCCGCATACCTCAACGCGCTCACGGGCAAGGGCGTGCATATCGTCACCGTCAACGATTACCTTGCAAAGCGCGACGCCGAGTGGATGGGCAAGGTGCATAAGTTTATGGGGCTGACAGTCGGCGTGGTCGTTCCCGGTATGGACGACGACGAAAAGAAGAGGGCTTACCAGTGCGACATTCTGTACGCCACCAATAACGAGCTGGGCTTCGACTATCTGCGCGACAATCTGAAAACTTCCATACCCGCAATGGTGCAGAGGGAACTCAACTACTGCATCATCGACGAGGTTGACTCCATTTTAATCGACGAGGCGAGAACGCCCCTCATTATTTCGGGCAAGGGCGGCGAGAGCAGCAGACTTTACGAGGACGTTGACAGATTCGTGCGCACCCTGCACGGCGGTTTCGACGACGACAAGAAGGAAGCCGAAAACAAGGCGCCCGTCAGAAAGAAGAAAAACCAGCAGCTCACCGAGGAAGAGGAAGAGATTAACCGCAAGCTTGAAGCCATCCGCAAGGATATGGAAACGTGGGACTATATCATCGACCGCCAGGACAAGTCGGTCACCATTACCGAGCTGGGCGCTGCCAAGGCGGAAAGATTTTTCAATATCAAAAACCTGGGCGATATCGAAAACGCCGACCTCAACCACCACATTCAGCAGGCGTTGAAGGCGCACGAGCTGTTTGCGCGCGACGAAAGCTATATCGTCACGCAGGACGGTGAAATTATGATAGTCGACGAATTTACCGGCCGTCTTATGGTGGGCAGGCGCTATTCGGACGGACTGCACCAGGCAATCGAGGCGAAGGAACACGTAAAGGTGCGCGAGGAGAACAAGACTCACGCAACCGTCACATTCCAGAACTATTTCAGACTTTACAATAAGCTTTCGGGAATGACGGGTACCGCCAAGACCGAGGAAGCGGAATTCCGCACCATATATTCGCTTGACGTCGTCGTCATCCCCACCAACAGACCTATTCAGAGGGAGGACGAGCCCGACGCAATCTTCGCAACCGTGGAGAGCAAGAAGAAGGCAATAGTTGAAGAGGTTTCCAAGCGCCACGAAATCGGTCAGCCCGTGCTTATCGGTACGGTAACCGTCGACAAGTCGGAGGAAATTTCCAGACTTTTAAGAAGAAACGGAATCAAGCACAATATCTTAAACGCAAAGAATCACGAGCGCGAGGCGGAAATAGTCGCACAGGCAGGGCGTTATGGCGCGGTTACAATCGCAACCAACATGGCGGGCCGCGGCACCGATATTCTGCTGGGCGGCAACCCCGAATACCTTGCCAAGAAGCGCATGCGCG
>CAMWWA010000004.1 GCA_947177825.1 uncultured Clostridia bacterium | reverse complement strand
ATCTTGCGATAGGCACGGTCAACCAGGTGGTGCTGTATATCGAATCCATGCTCCTGCAAAAGGCGGGGCAGAGCGTGGTTGCCAATATGCGCATGGAGGTGTACGGACATATTCAGAGCCTTTCGCAGAGCCAGCTGGACAAAATGCCCGTCGGCTCGCTGGTCACGCGCGTTGCCTCCTACACGGCGTCGCTTTCCGACCTCTTTTCGGAGGTGCTGGTAAAGGTCATCAAAAACGTGCTCACCCTCGTCGGCGTGTACGGTATGATGCTGTATATCAGCTGGCAGCTCTCGCTTGTTATGCTGGCGTTTATCGCGCTGGTCGCTTTAATTTCGTTCGTGTTCGGCAAGATAATAGGCGCGCTCTTCCGCAGGGAGAGGCAGTACATATCCGAGCTCAACACCTACCTCAACGAAAACCTTTCGGGAATGAAGCTCATTCACGTTTTCAACCGCCAGAAGTTCAAGGAGCTGGAATTCGTGCTGAAAAACGAAAACCTGCGCAGGGCGAGGTATAAAGTCGTAATTGCCTTCGGCATATACCGCCCCTTAATCACTTTGATTTACATAATGTCGGTGGCGGTTACCTTCTGGCTGGGCATAGGCTTCGGGCTCAATTCGGGCATGATAGTCGCGTTCTATCTCTATCTTTCCAAATTCTTCAACCCCGTGCAGAACCTTGCCGACCAGCTCAACAATCTGCAAAAGGCGCTCACCGCGCAGGAAAAGCTTTTCCGTCTGCTGGATATCAAGCCCGAAATTACGGACGGCGCCGACGCGGTTGATATCAGCAACTTTAAAGGCGAGATAGAGTTCGAGCACGTGTGGTTTGCATACGAGGGCGAGGACTGGATTTTAAAGGACGTCAGCTTTAAGGTGGGCGCGGGGCAGACTTGCGCGTTCGTCGGCGCGACGGGCGCGGGCAAGAGCACCATACTTTCGCTTATCGTGCGCAACTACGAGGTGCAGAAGGGGCGCGTGCTTATTGACGGCACGGACGTCAAGAACATAAAGATAAAATCGCTGCGCCGCGCGATAGGGCAGATGCTGCAGGACGTGTTCCTGTTCAGCGGCACGGTCAAGAGCAACCTGACTCTGGGCAACCCCGACTTTACCGACGGAGAGGTGATGGAAGCCTGCCGCTACGTAAACGCCGACGGCTTCGTGCTTGCGCAGGAAAACGGTCTGGAGCAGGAGCTTACGGAGCGCGGCGAAAACCTTTCCCAGGGGCAAAGGCAGCTGTTGTCTTTCGCGCGCACGGTGCTGCATAAACCGCAGATACTCATACTTGACGAAGCTACGGCGAATATAGACACCGAAACCGAAGTGCTGATAAGGGAGAGCCTTGAAAAAATGCGCAACATAGGCACCATGCTTGTGTGCGCGCACAGGTTGTCCACAATCAAAAACGCCGACAATATTATCGTTATGCAGCACGGGAGGATAGTCGAAAGCGGCACGCACGCAAAGCTTCTGGAAAGCGGCGGCTACTACTCCAAATTACACGCATTGCAGGCCGAGCGGCAATAGGCGCCGCGGGGTTGACATTTGCCGCTTTCCGCAGTATAATATAGGGGTGCGGAATACGCGCGAGGGGGAATTATAATGAACAAAAAGAAAATTACGCGGTTGGTTGCCGTATGTATGGCTTGCCTGGGTATGGGCGTTTTCGCTTTCTCGGGTTGCAAAAAGGGCAAGGACACGTCGGACGGTAAGGACGGCACTGAGGCGACCACGCCCGAAACGCCGAATACCCCGACGACGCCGGGCGGCACGACTACGACTCCCGAAACGCCGGGAAGCAGTACCACGACTCCGACGACGCCGACAACGCCGGAAAATCCCGGCAGCAGCACGACGACAACTCCGACGACACCTTCTACGCCTACTACGCCGTCTACCGAAACGGGCAAGGACACTTCCAAGCCGGGCAGCCCTCTGGAAACGCCTCCCGAAGCCGAAATTTCGGGACCCGTACAGGGCGGACCTCAGAACGTTAAAGCTTCCGCGGGCGAGCTGGAAGCTGCTTACGTCACTTGGGAGGCGGCTGACAACGCCAAGTGGTACAACGTTTATTACAGCGTGAAGGACGCGGATAACTGGGTTCAGTTGGACGCGCCTCTGGTAAGGGAATATAAGAAAGACGATAACACGTATTATCGTGCCGATATGGTTGGTTTGAAGGCGGGCGCGTATGATATGAAGGTCGTTCCCGTTTCGGTCGAGGATACGGAAGCAACGCAGTACGCGGCAACCGCAACTAACATAACGGTAAACGCGCACGAGCGTGCAGGTTACGCATTTACGAGTAACAACGTGCCCGGCGCGTACAATACGGACGGAACTTTAAAGACTGGCGCGCAGGTCGTTTACGTTACCGCGGCTAACGCAAAGACGGTAACGGCTACCGTCAACGGTGCGGAAGTGACCGGTTTCCAATCAATATTGGACGCCCGTCAGAAGAATAATCTGGAACAGACCCCTCTGTGTTTCCGCATAGTGGGTACGGTAAGCAAAGACGACCTCGACCATATTTCAAGCAAGGAAGAGGGCTTGCAGATTAAGGGTACGGAGAAAACTCCTGCGGCTAACATAACCATAGAAGGCGTAGGCAGCGACGCTACGATAAACGGCTTCGGTATGCTAATCCGTAACAGCAGTTACATAGAAATAAGCAATCTCGGCGTTATAAACTTTATGGACGACGGAATTTCGCTCGATACGAATAACAGTTATATCTGGGTGCATAACCTCGACTTATTCTACGGCAGTGCGGGCGGCGATTCCGACCAGGCAAAGGGCGACGGTTCGCTCGACTCCAAAGGTACGGACTATTCTACGTATTCCTATAACCATTTCTGGGATAGCGGAAAGTGTAATCTGCTTGGTAACGGAACTTCCGAAACGAGCGGCGAAGGCGGCGCAACCCACCTTACTTACCACCACAACTGGTACGACCATTCGGACAGCCGTCACCCCAGAATAAGAATTTCTACCGTTCACATCTATAACAATTATTTCGACGGTAACTCCAAGTACGGCGTGGGCGTAACGTCCGGCGCGAATGCGTTTGTGGAAAACAACTACTATCGTTCCACTGCGAAAATGAAGCCTATGATGTCGTCTTTACAGGGTACGGATATCGCCCACGGTAAAGACGGTCAGACATTCTCCGGTGAAAACGGCGGCATGATTAAGGCTTACGGAAACCACTTCGAGGGTAATTACGAGCTTTTGACGCAAAACGATACCGAATCAAACAATATCGACTGTTATCTGGCGGCTACCCGCGACGAAATAGTGCCTTCATCTTATAAAACCAAGGTGGGCGGCACTGCCTACAACAACTTCGATACGGCGGAGGGTATGTACGAATATGCCGTTGACAGCGCGGAACAGGCAAAGGTAAAGGTTCAAAGATATGCCGGCAGAGTGGACGGCGGCGACCTTAAATGGGAATTTGACAACGCAAAAGAGGACAGCAACTACGCCATAATTCCCGGACTGAAATCGGCGGTTACGAATTATAAGACGAGCGTCGTAAAGATTGGCGGCGTTGCCGTAACGGGCGGTAACACCGGCACCGGTGAAGGCGAAGGCGGCGACGAAGAGGGCGGAACGACTACTAATCCTCCCGCAACGATTGACGGGGAGATTAAGTTTGTGCCTTCTAAGAGCGGCTCAATCTTCACGGTAAGCGGTAATACCGATAACAATAGCACAGCCAAAACGGTTGACGGCGTATCTATTCCCGCAAAGAGCGCGCTTAAACTGGAAAGTGCAACTTCTATAACGTTCAGCATCGATAAGGCGGTAACGCTTACGGTTTATGTTGACGGTAGCAATATCAAGGTGGATGGTACCAAAAAAATATCCGGTTCAACGGCGGACGGTTTATCGGTTATAACCGTAGAACTTGCAGCCGGCGAACATAAGCTTGAAAAAGCAGATAAAGGCACGCTCTATCTTATTAAACTTACGCCTAAATCGTAAAACAAATTAAACAAACTTGCAGCCGACGGGTTTTCCGTCGGCTGTTCGTATAAGGTGCTAAAAATGCTGAAATTATTCGCAATAAAAAATTCGTGCTTTGACAATGAGGAAACGTACGGAAAATATCTTGCCCTTGCGGACGAAAAGCGGCGCGAAAAGATACGAAAATTATCCGTGAGCGAAAAGCGTAACCAGTCGCTTGCCGCAGGGGTAATAGTGCCCCTCGCCCTCGGGCGGCTGGGCTACAAAGGCGGCGTTGAAATAGCGTACGGCGAACACGGCAAGCCGCGGCTGGTTCAACCCGAAGGGTTGTTTTTCAATATTTCCCATTCGGGAGAATGGACGGTGGCGGCGTTTGCTGACTGTGAAGTCGGCGTGGATATTCAGCACGTTAAGCCTGCGGATATGCGGCTTGCGGACAGATATTTTGCGGCGGAGGAGAGGGAAGCGCTTGCGCAATCGGACTGCGCGCAGGACTTGTTTTTCCGCTTCTGGACGGTAAAGGAAAGCTATTTAAAGGCGCTCGGTACGGGGCTTTCCCGTACGTTAAACTCGTTTACCGTGCGGCTTTCGGAAAGCGGCGTAAAAATTACCGACTCTCTCGTTTCGAATGAGTGGTACGCCGTGGAAATAAATGCTTTTAAGGACTATAAAATTTCCTGCTGCACGGCGCAGCCGCAGCCCGTACCAAAGCCCGAGATTTTAACCGTTTAAACGCCTTATATCTATTATAAATATTGCTAACAATTGGTTTGGCGCGCAGGGGCTAATTTATTTGCAAAATGCTTGAAAATGTGATAAAATACGGTAACGTAGTGTAATTATACATTTATACAACTTTATTTTGCGGTTTTATGCAGAAAATACTTTAAAGGAGGCGGCAAAAGTCAATGGAAAATTTTCAGATAATCAAGCGGAAATATCTCATTATAGCTATCGTTGCGGGCGTCGTGCTCGGCGTGTGCTGCGGCGTTGCCGTCACCTGTACTCTTGCCGTAATATTCAAACGCTGCGGAGTGGACTTCTTCTGGGCGTTCTATATCCCTATCGCATTAGTGCTTGCGGCTGGGTTTAGCGGACTGTTCTGGCTGCTGTTGCGCCCCACCGACAAAAAGGTAGCCAAAAAGCTGGACAGGGAGTTCGGACTCAACCAAAAGGCGCAGACAATGGTCGAATTCGCAAACGTTGAAGGCGCAATGCCCGCGTTGCAGAGGGAGCAGGCAAACGAGGTTCTTGGCGAGGTCGCAAAAAAGCGCGTCAACTTCAACTGGCTGTGGAAGTTCGCTTTTATTCCCGTGCTTGCGCTGGCAATGCTTTTCGTCGGCATATTCGTGCCCGCGGTAAAATCGGGCAACCCCAAGGACCCTCCCTATAACATGACCGAAGCGCAGAAAACGGCGCTCGGCAATCTGATAGAGGACGTACGCGCTTCGTCGCTTTCGACCGACCTCAAGACTTCCACCGTGGAGGTTTTGAACGGTCTTATGGACGGGCTGGAAAAGGAACAGCCGCAGAGCGTAATGAAAAAGGCGGTAATTTCCGCGGTTAAAATTATCGATTCCACGATGGCGTCCGCCAATTCGTATATAAAGCTCAACAAGGCTCTGGGAGCGGACGAAAACCTTTCGCCGCTTGCCGAAGCGCTGGCGGGCGGTGCGACTTTCTACGTTTCGGGCAGCACGCAGATAACTTCCTTCGACGGAGTCAAGGCAAAGGAAAAGGAAGCGGACGGCATTATTTCCGGGATTATGAACGGCTGGACGGCATCCTTTATGGAGCGGTTTGCAACCAAAGCGGACGAAAATTCCGAACCCGTGCCGATAGCCGGTGCGGAAGCTTCCCAAAAGCTTAACGCGTTTGCGGCTGCACTGAGTGCGCGGCTTCAAACTTCGGGATACGCGCCCAAGGGTGAGGAGGGCGAAAAGGTTGACGCCCTTTACGCCGCTTTGTCCGCGTTTGCCGCCAGACAGACCGACCTCACGCAAAAGTACGGCAACGTAAGCGCCGCCGCATATTACGGCAGCATAAACGGCAACTGCAACTCGTTTGTCGCCGACAGCGTAAAAGTACTCGTCACCCAGTCGTACAACTGTATGATGGACGAGTATATAAGAAATTCGCTTGCCAGAATTTTCGGTATTAACCGTTCGGAATTCGGCGAAAGCCCTGCCGTCGTGCAGCCCTCAAGTTCCGAAAATTCCGACCCCGAAAATCCCAACGAAGGCTCGCAGGGCGACGGCGATATAAAGTACGGCAGCGACGATTTGGTGCTGGACGTAGATACGGGCGAGCTCGTGCCCTACGGTAATTTGCTGAACAAGTATTACCTTGCGGTTACCGAGCATATCAGGGCGGGAGCGTGCGGCGACGAAATCGCCGTGTATATAAGGCAGTATTTCAATCTCCTCAACAGCAAGATAGAGGAAAACGAATAAAATTATAAAAAATTTCCAGGAGAAATATGATGGCTAAAAAGAAAGGTACGGCAGAAGTTACTGTGGAAAGCGGCGCTGCGCCCGTCGAGGTGACGGTAAACGTTACGGTTACAACGTCCGCCGCGGACGTTGAGCGCAACACCGAAAAGGTAAAGGCGTTCAGTAAGTCGGTTGCAAAGGTAAGGGAAGAGCTTGCAAAGGACGTGGTCGGTCAGAAGGAAATTATCGACAACGTTTTGATTGCGATTGTCGCGGGCGGCAACGTGCTTTTGGAAGGCGTTCCCGGCGTAGGCAAAACCCGTCTCGTCCGTTCGCTCGGCAAGACGCTCGGTCTGCCCTTCTCGCGTATACAGTTCACGCCCGACCTTATGCCTTCGGACGTAACCGGTACCAACGTCATTGAAAAGGGTGCGGACGGCAAGATGAACACCGTGTTCCAGCGCGGTCCAATTTTCGCCAACCTCGTTCTTGCGGACGAAATCAACCGTGCAACTCCCAAGACGCAGTCCTCCATGCTCGAGGTTATGCAGGAGCACAAAGTTACCATCGCAAAGCAGACCTATACTTTAAGCGAGCCCTTCTTCGTGCTTGCAACCGAAAACCCCATCGAGCAGGACGGTACATATCCCCTGCCCGAGGCGCAGATGGACCGCTTTATGTTCAAGCTGATAGTAAAATTCCCTTCGGTGGAAGAGCTTGCGGACATCGTCAACATGACTCAGATTACGCTGGACGAAACGGCGGAAGCGGTTATCGACGGACCTACCGTAATGCAGATGCGCGAGCTTGCAAAGACCGTGCCCGTCATCGACGACGTTTTAAAGTATACGGTCAATCTCGTTTCCAACACCCACCCCGAACTCGAAAAGACTTCGGATACGGCTAAAAAGTATATCAAGTACGGCGCGTCCCCCCGTGCGGCGCAGGCGCTTATAACCGCCGCAAAGGTAAGGGCACTTATGAACGGCAACTACAACGTTTCCTACGAGGATATCGACGCGCTTGCCTGCCCCGTACTCCGCCACAGAATAAAGGTCAACTACACCGCGGTCAACGAAAAGCTGGGCGTGGATGACGTTATCGAAATGTTGGTCGCGGAAAACAAGAAAAAGTCTTAATACGGAAAATACGATAAACGCACAATGGCTAAAACGGTTATAGACGAGGAGCTTTTGCAGCAGATAGAACTGTTGCAAACCCTCATCAAAAACAACGTCGCGGGTATGTTCGGCGGCAACCATAAGAGTAAGACTTACGGTTCCTCGTGCGAATTTGCCGATTACAGGGAGTACGTTCCCGGCGACGACATAACCAAAATCGATTGGAACGCATACGCCCGTTTCGAAAGGCTGTACACCAAGCTCTTTCTGGACGAAAGGCAGATGCACACTCGCATCTATATAGACGCGAGTTATTCAATGGGTTACGGTAGGGGAAGAAAAGACGAACAGGCGCTTAAACTGGCGGCGGCGTTCGCCTATCTTTCCGTGTGCGAAATGGACAAGGTTTCAATTTATACCGTGCGCGACAAACAGCTTGACGCCGTAATAAGCGGCATGCTGGGCAAGGAGTCCTATATCAATTCCATAGGCGCGCTCAACGGCGTGGAGTTTTCGGGCGACAGCTATATAAGCGACGCTATAGTGCCCTCGACGGTGGGCTACGGCGACGGTATGTCCATAATCATTTCCGACTTCTTAACCGACAATAATTACGAGGCGGCTATCGACCACCTTACGGGTAAAAAGAGGCACGTTCTGTGCGTGCAGCTTCTTTCCCAGGAGGAGCTGGCGCCCAAGGCGCGCGGCAAAATGCACTTCTTCGACAGCGAGGATACGGGCAGATATTACCGCAAGAATATCACGAGGGATATTATCCGCGCCTATAAACAGGCGGTGGAATACGCCACTGGCAGAATACGCGAATACTGCGCGGCGCGCGGCGCGGACTATCTTCTGGTGTGCGCGGAGGACCCCGTAAACAAAATATTTTTTGAAAATCTTACTAACGAGGGGGTAATAAAATGACGCTTCTATATCCTCTCGGACTGCTCGGTCTTTTAGCCATACCCGTTCTCATTTTAATCTATATAATCAAGAGCAAGTACACCGAGCAGGTCATTTCCTCGACCTACTTGTGGACGCTTAGCGAAAAGTTTTTAAAGCGCAAAAATCCCATAAAGATGATAACGGGTATAATAAGCCTTATCCTGCAGATATTGGCTGTTATATTCATTTCTATCGCGCTTGCGCACCCCGTGTTTACGCTTCCCGGCAAGGCTAACGATTACTGCTTTATACTTGACGGTTCGGGCAGTATGAACGTAGTACAGTCGGGCAGGACGCGCTTCGAAAAGGGCAAGGACTATATCGGCGGCGTAATATCTTCGGCGGCGGACGGCAGTACCTTCACGCTCATAACCACGGGCAACACCACCGACGTTGTCGTCAAACAGACGGACGACAAAAAGGCGGCGCTCAGGGGACTTTCCGGTGCGGAGGCGGCTTACGTATCCTCCGACTTCACGCAGGCGCTCTCGGTTGCGCAGAACTATTTTAACGAAAATCCCGCCTGCAAATTCTATCTCGTCACCGATAAGAATTACGAAACGATAGAAAACGCGGAACTTATAAACGTTGCGGAAAACGTCAGCAACTATGCGGTAAGCGACGTCAATTACGCGTTCGGCGCGGAAGGCGGCGCGATAGTCACGGGCAAGGCGTTTTCCTACGGCGGCGACGCGGCAATTACCGTACGTCTCTTCGTTGACGACGGTAAGCAGGCGGAGGACTCTATCAACCTCGAACTTATCAGGTACGAGGGCAAGGAATTTACCTTGAAGTGCGACAGGGAGGATTTTGCTTCGCTCCGCGTGGAGATAGCACAGGACGACGACCTTTCGCTTGATAACAAAGTAGTAATGTACAACGCGCGCAGCGACGCGCAGTATAAGTCGCTCATAGTAAGCGAAACGCCTTTCTTTCTGAATTCCGCGCTCGCTTCGATGGGCAATTTGCAGAGGGATATAGTCTCTCCCGATAAATACAACGAGGACATGAAGGGGTACGGACTGTACGTGTTCGAAAACTTTACGCCCGAAAAAATGCCCCAGGACGGCGCGGTGTGGTTTATCAACCCCGACAAGGGCATAGACGGTTCGGGCTTTTCACGCCGCGACGTGGAAGCCTTAGGCGGTGCGGTGGCGCTCGAACTCAATTCTTCCACTTCGTCCAGAGTGCGCAATCTCCTTAAGGGCACGGTCAAGGGCGACGCAACCAGCATTACCGAATACGTCAAGTGCGGACTTTACCGCAACTTTATAACGCTTATGTCCTGCAACGGCGACCCCGTCGTGTTTGCGGGTTCCAATACTTACGGCAACCGCGAGGTCGTGTTTGCGCTGGATATGCACAAATCGGACTTTGCGCTTTCCTATAACGGGCGCGTGCTCATGCACAACCTCATCGATTATACTTTCCCCGTCCTGACCGACGGCGAAAACGCGTACTGCGGCGAGTCGATTTCCATAAACGTGCTTGCCAACTGTACGGGCATCAGGATAGACAGCCCTTCGGGCAAGTCGGAATATCTTGACACTTCCGAAGCGATAAGCGAATACGAGCTTACCGAGGTCGGCGAATACGTAATAACCGCGACTGTCGGCAACAACCGCCAGAGCGCGAAGGTTTATTCACAGCTTCCCGTAGCGGAACGCATCACAAGCGTTACGGAGGCGAGCTTTATTATAAGCGGAGAAGCGAGCACGCAGAAGCGTGACGGAAGATACGAGGATTTGTTATATGCGTTCGTTATCCTCGCCGTGATAGTCGTAGCGGATTGGATGGTGTATTGTTATGAGCAGTATCAACTTCGATAATCCCTGGCTGTTGCTTTTAGCCCTTCCGCTGGTAGCACTCTTTGCGGTGCCGTTCTTTATAGCGGTAAGAAAGGACAACGTAAACGGGCACAATATCGCTTCGGGCATAATCCACGTCGTAATGGCGCTTATAATCGCCTTCGTTGCGGCGGGCACAAGCATAGTCACCACCGTGACCGAAACCGACGTGTACGTTCTTGCCGACGTTTCGTATTCGGCAAACAGAAATCTCGATACGGTCGACAGCTATATTTCCGACCTCGGCAAATCGCTTCCCAACCATTCGCGTATGGGCGTTATATGCTTCGGCAGGGACCATCAGCTTTTAACCCGTCTCGGCGAGAGGGTGAAGAGCGTAAAGCACAATAACGTAGACGACAGCGCAACCGATATAGTGGGCGCTCTCGAATACGCGGGCTCGCTTTTCAGAAACGACGTAATAAAGCGAATAGTGCTTATAACCGACGGCAAACAGACTAACGAGAGCGACCCCAACGCGTTGAAGCGCCAGGTGGACGCGCTCAACGACAGAAAAATTCACGTGGACGCGATATACCTGGACGACAATATTTCGGCGGACGCGCGCGAGGTTCAGCTTTCGGGCGTACGCTATACGCAGTCCACATGCCTCAACCGTGAGGAGAGGGCGGCGGTAACCGTCAATTGCAGCTGTCCCGAAAGCCGCACCGTAAACGGCGAAAAGCAGCCCTACGAGGTGGAGGCGGTGCTCACGCTGTACAGGGACGGAGACGAATACACCAAGACTTCGGCACGGCTGACGCGCGGCACAAACACCGTCAATTTCACACTTCCCACGGATAAGCAGGGCACTTACGATTACGAGGTGCGCCTCGCCTGCGGAGAGGACGAAAACGACAAAAACAACACGCTGTCCTTCACGCAGACCGTTTCCGGTGAAATGAGCGTACTGCTCATAACCACAAAAACCGAGGACGTGGGCGTGATAAAGAATATCTACGGGGAGAACGCGGAAATAGACGCATATTCGTACGTTCAGGACCCGACCATTCCCTGCACGGTGGAGGAGCTGTGCAAGTACGACGAGATAGTTTTATCGGACGTAAACGCAGCCGAAATAGCCAACTCACAGATGTTTTTGGAAAGTCTTGACACGGTCGTTTCGATGTTCGGCAAGAGCCTGGTTACGTTCGGCGATACCTACGTGCAGAGCGACCGCGGCAACCTTACGGCGCTGGGCAATATGCTTCCCGTAGTTTACGGAAAGAGCGGCGACGACGCCAAGCTGTACACCCTGGTTGTTGATACCTCGCGCAGTATGGAATTTTTCGGCAATCTGCAGCGCGCCAAGACGGCGGCGGTAGAAGTGGTAAATATGCTAAACGACGACGATATGGTTGCGCTGGTAGAATTCAACGGCGACGCATATCCCCGCTTCAATCCAGTTCCCGTAGGCGAAAACCGCCAGAGAGTTATCGACAGAATAAATTCGTTTACGGTCCGCCAGAGTACGGATATAGGCGCGGGACTGACCGCGGCATTCAATATGATGAAGGATACGTCCTACGGACAGAAGCGCGTTATGCTCTTCTCGGACGGGCTCAATTTCAGCGGTGACGATTCCGTGGGCGGAACCGTTCAGCTCATGCGCGCATACGGTATATATACCTCCGCGCTTGACGTGGGCAGGGGCGCCAATGCGGACGGCGCGTCGAGCTCGGCAAAACAGCTTATGACCGACATAGGCGAAACGTGGGGCGGCGGCGGTTATTTCGATATAACCACGACAGAAAACCTCGATAAAGTGATATCGGGCGAACTCAGCTCAACGGTCAACGACTCGGTTGGCAGGAATTCTTTTATATACGTAAAGAGGCGCGCGGACGACGCGCTGAAGGGCATAGTGGACGACGAACGACTTTCGCAAATGCTCGAACCGGAGTCGGATTATCTCAAGCCGCTTGTCAACTATCTGCACGCAACGGCAAAGGGAAGCGCAACCACGGTGCTTGCCGCGGGCTACCACGTTCTTATAAACGGCGTGCCCAAACTCATTGAAGAACCTCTGTATTCCTACTGGAATTACGGTAACGGCAGAACGGCGTCGTTCACGAGTGCGCTCAGCGGCGACTGGGTAAGATATTTCGACGAACCCGTGCGCGAGAAACTGTATGCCAACATTTTACAGACCAATACTCCCGAACAGAAGATTGACTTTCCCTTCCTTTTGGATATAATGACGGATGAGGGGTACGCTTCGGTCACGCTCACTCCGGAGACGGTGCGCGCGGACGCAAAGACGCATATAGAGGTGACTTCCCCCGACGGCGAAACGAGGACGGGTTCGCTGGCGTTCGGCACTTCTACCTTCAACTACAACTTCGTCACGCCCGACGTGGGCAAGTACGCGGTTAAAATTACGTACGTCTACGGCGGCAGGACTTTCGTTGCAGAGCGTACTGTTAATATCTCGTATTCTTCCGAGTACGACAGCTTCACACTGTACGACGCGGCCGTTCTGCACAAGATGCTGGGCGCCAACGGCAAGGTAAGCGAAAACGGCAAGCTTAAAATAGAAAACGACGAAAAAGAAATAGGCGTTTACAACCTGTCGCTCAATCTGCCGCTGCTCATCGTCTGCGTAGTGCTTTACGCGGTGGATATTGCCGTGCGTAAGCTCAAGTGGGAAGATATAAAGAGCTTTTTCAAAAGGGCTAAAAAGGTTAAATGACGGTGATGGGTATGAAGAAGTTTAAACACGTTTTATCAATACTCGCCACCACGTTGCTTGCGGCGGCGTTCGCGGGCTGCGGCACGTATACGCCGCCCGAAAACCCCGACAATCCCGATAATCCCGACAACCCGGGTATCGATACGCCGATAGTCAACCCCGACCCCGTTAATCCCGCGGAGGACGTTTTCAAGGTTTCGCTGGTGTGGAACGGCAATCCGTTCACACAGTCCAACTATTCGGGTATAACGGGAATCCAGGCGCAGTGGACTGACGTGGAAACCAAGGAAGTTTTCCGCGCGGCGTTCGATAAGGACGGCGTTGCCAAGTCGCCCGATTTGGACGGCGACTACAGCGTAACGCTCGTCAATCTGCCCGACGGCTACACCTACGAACCCAACATATACGGGGCGAGCAACGACTTTAAGGAAACCAGGATTTCGCTGTATCAGCTGACTCCCATATCGCTCAACGCCGACCCCTATGCGGGTGCGCCTTTCGCCGGAGAGCGTTATTACGTACTCAACAGTATAGGCGCTTACAGAGTATCCCTGGAAAATGCGGACAGTAAAGTCTTTTTCCAGTTCAGGCCCGATAAAAACGGTATGTACACGGTTACCTCGATGGTGGACGTTACCGCCAACGAAATCAATCCCATAATGGAATTGTACAACGGAAACTCGCAGTATATCGCCCCGACGCCGGCAAAGACTCAGGACGACGGCGGTTCGGAAAACACGTATACAAAGAATTTCAAAATGGAATATACCCTTTCGCCGGAAGAAGTGGGCGGAGTAATGATATTCAGGCTGTTTTCCACCTGCCGCAATGCGGACGCATATCCTATGACCGTAGACTTTATTCTGGACAGGGACGGCGATTTTGCAAACCGCTACGACGCGGCTGAAGATATCAAGCCGACCGAGAAGTTCGACGAGGTTGCAAGCAGTATTTTAAATCCCGCGGGCACGTTCACTTACTGTGCAAGGCGCCCCGGCGTGGTCAACAGAAGACTCGACCAGAAGTCCGTAAAGCTTTACGACGACGGTTATTATTACTACTACGACAGTCTTACCGACACCCGTCTGGAAAGAGTTTACGCGCAGCTGAGAAAGCGCACCGAGGTTTCGGACGAATCGTTCTACAGCGGCGGACACGTCAGACTCTACTATATCGTAGGTGCGGACGGAGTGCCTAAAAATTACGAGGAGTTCATACGCGGCGCAGACGGTTACGGCGCGCACTGCAACGGCGACGGCGTATATCCCGTCACCGAGGAACTGAAGGAGTTCCTGCAGGCGTACTCGGTATCCCAGCGTTACTTCAACGACGGCAACGGCTGGGCGGAAACCGAGGCGAAATATAATTCGGACGAGGACAGCCAGTGGATGTTCGCGTGCGGATACTACGCAGAGTAGAGGAATAAATTATGAAAAACAAAAAAATTCTTACAATGATATGTTCGGTTGTTATGGCGGCAACGCTGGGTATTACGGCGCTTGCCGGCTGTAACAAGGAAAAACACGTTTATACCTGGACGGTAAACACCGAGGAAACCTGTTCCGCACCCGGTAAGCGGACGGGCGTCTGCGGTATATGCGGCGACGTAAAAGAGGAAGAGATAAAGAAAAACCCCACTAAGCACGCTTACGGTGACTGGCAGATAACCATGCCCACCGAACAGGCGGAGGGCAAGGCGGTAAAAGTGTGCGCGCACAATTCAGCGCACACCGTCGAAACGGCTCTTCCCAAGCTGACCGCCGACGGAACGGGCTACGTTTCCTGCGATATAACCAAGCAGCCCACGGCCATTTCCGAGGGTGTAAAAACTTACGTGCTCGAAACCGATAACGGACCCGTCGAAGTCAACGTGACGCTTCCCAAAAAGGAAGTTACCACGGTTGCGGACGCCGTTCTCGTCGGTTCCAATTCCGGTCATCTTATCCGTTCGACAAGCGGCACCTATTCCGATTCCGAGGTGTCCAAGACGAACAAGTTCAGCGTTGAGTTCGGCGATAACTACACCCACGTTATCGACGAGGGTCAGAGCGAACAGTACTGGTTCTCGGTAGACGACAGGGGAGAGCCCTTCGGCGTATACGTGCGCGAAAACCGTACGCCCGTCAACGTTCCCGACGACGACCCCGACTGGGAACCCCCGGCAGGTTATAATCCCGAAGTAAGTCTCGATTTCATAATCACGCTTTCCGACCCCAAAGTGGCGGAAAACGTAACGGCTTCACACCTTCTCGGATACGGATATTCCACGGCTTCCAACGCAATCCGCGGATACGGCGCGGAGGATTTGCTTGCCAAGTATTACAGCCATGCGCAGGACGCGCGCGCAAACAATAAGGCGGTGCATTACGAGGAGAATTTTTTAAAGGCATCGAACGGCGAAATCACCGCCGATTTCTCATACGGCTTTTATGAAAACCCCAACTTTGCGCGCTATAAAATAGAATTTACGCTCTATCCCTCGGGCGCAATCAAAACGCTGAGAATGGATACAAAGGTAATCCGTGCGTTTATGATAGAGGAGGACGCGGAAGGCAACAAGCTTTTCGATTCGGACGGCGACATTATATACGCCGAGGAATACGACAGAGACCCCGCGACGAACGCCGACCTCTACGAAATGCAAGCTGACGGCAAGACTCCCGTAGTCAGCGGAGTCAAGACCGACGCGGACGGCAACGAGCTTCACGATTCCAAAGGCAACACCATTCCCAGATACAAGCCCAGGGGACGTAATAACAGAAAGTACTATTCGGACGACCATGACGAGGTAAACAACAAGACGCTTATTTATAACGAGCAGGTGTTAAAGACAGATTCGGACGTCGTTGCCAAAAATCCTTACGATTACAACGTGCTGTATATCAGCTCGTTCGACGTCAAGTACGGCGGCAAGGTTATCGGGGATGCTGGTGTAGAGCTTCCCACGGACAGGGCGGTATATCTCAATATAGACAATATCCAGCCCACTACGGCAACGCTCGATTACGACCCGCTGAGAATATACGTAAGAACGCAGACGCGCGATATAGAGATTACCAACAATTTCTCGGATAATCCCTATTCGATTATAGGTTCGTTCCTCAAGGATACCAACCAGATAGTTCTCAATTCGCGCTACGCAACCAAGAGCGATGACGACTTTGTAACGCTCGTGTTAAAGACGTACGGCGGCAGGTGCGAAAAGGAAGTTAAGCTTCTGTTTGAAAAGGGCGCGCCCTCCACTATAATAGCGCAGGCGTATTCCTATTCGGACGCAAGCGGTCAGCCCTTGTACAAATGGACGGAATACGGCGACAGCCACGTTAAGCTCTACGTCGGTCAGCCCCTTCTTATAAAAGCCGTAGCGGCGGCAAGCGAGGCAGGCTTTGCGGATACCAGCTTTACGGCTTCCGTGCGCGGCGGTAACGTCACTATACAAAACGATTACGACTTTAACGGCGAGGCGGTATCCAAAATTACCGCAACCGCCGCGGGCAGCTATCAGATAGCTCTGCAGTACAAAAAGACGGGTAACGAAACGGGACTCGGCAAGTCGTTCACTTATCTTTACGTGGACGTTGAGGAACCGCCCAGACTTGCGGACGTATTCAACGGCGAATACACTGCTAAGGCAAGCCTGAAAATAGGCACGGTGCCTGTCGCAACGGATATGAAGGTGACCTTCAGCTACACGACGAACTGGCGCCAGGGCGAGATTGCCGTAGAGTCGGAGGCGGGCAACTGCGTTTACGGATACGTGGTAGGCGCGGACAACAAGATAACCGTAACCTACAAGAGCGGCGTTTCGGCAGAGGAAAACAATACGTTCAACTTCACTTTTGAACTGAACGAAGCGTATAAGATAGAGGTTACCCACTATACCGGTCTGCGCGACGACGAAACTTTGGTGCTTTCCCGTGCGTTAACGGAGTAAAATTCAAAGACAATTTAAATGGTAAAAAGGGGCGTGCCCGAACGGGCGCGCCCCTTTAACGTTCCTATAAGCATAACTTAACGTGGGTATAAGTAAACAGGTTCGTTAAAAATGTATAATATAATGCAAAAAGCTTGCAAAACTGCATTTTTAGTGATAAAATATATAGGAATATGCGTATAAAGCGATTTTTTCGCATAATTATGCAATATTTGGTAATTTCATTTCAGTCATTCTGAAATAAAGAGGAGTAAGTTTATGAATAAGAGAACAAAGATTATGCTCGTTCTCCTGTCTGCGGCTACCATGACCGCAGGCGTACTGGGGATTACGGGCTGCAAGAACAAGACCGACAAGACTAAAGCGGTAGACGTCTACCAGACGTACGTTGCTTATGCCGAGGCAAACGGTCAGGAACCGATGACGTACGAGCAGTGGCTTGAAACCGTAAAGGGCAACGTCTTCATTAAGGGTGACCCCGGTCAGCCCGGCGCTCCCGGCGAAGCAGGTAAGCCCGGTGAAACGGGCGCTCCCGGCAAAGGCGTGGAGGACGTTGTAATCAGCGACGACGGAAAGTCGCTTGAAATCAACTACACCGACGGCACCAAGGATACGGTAAAGCTTCCCGACCAGGTTACCCACGTGCACCAGTACGACGACACCGTAATCACGCTCATTCCCGTTTCGGCTGAAGAGGACCGCGACGGACTGGGCTACAAGGTGTGCAACGAAAACGGCTGCGAGCATATAGAACTTGTCGTTATCAATAAGTACTATAACATCACCGTTAAGGATACCGACGGTAAACCCGTATCAGGCGTAGACGTAGTAATCAACGGCGCAAGGGCAACCACCAACGAAAACGGTCTTGCAAAGGTACAGGGCTTCGGCAACTATAACGACTACATAATCTCCGTAGATTCTCCGGGCTATGCCACCGACCAGATTTACAGGACCTTGAACGGCGCAACGCAGGAACTTACTATAAACAGGGCGCTTACTAAGCACAATGCCGAGTACGGCGGATATTATTACACTTTCGATAATGAAGGCGCTTATACAATTGACGTTCCTACGGGCGACGACGGCGGAGGCTATTGCACCGAATCACCTTTGGAAGTCAGGATTATAAACGATACCGCCTCACCCAAAAAATATAAATTGTCCGTCGTGGACGACGCAAATAAGGGCAACGCAAACGTTACCAACAGTAACGATGATTCCGTGCTTGTAAACGGCGTATATACGGTAGCGCTGGCAGCGGGAGAGCAGGCTATTATCAAACTTGCAATCGACGGCGGCGTTTTATGGAATATGATGGCATATGAAAAGGCGCCCTATTCTTTGAAGTTCGAAGAAGTGGAAGCGCCGGCAGTGGGTACTGAAGAGCTGCCCGCACAGGTAGCGCTGGACGAAACGGTTAACGTGCTTACCGAAGTTGCGGACGGCGACGGCTGGGTTTACTATAAATGGGTAAACAATATGGACCAAGTACCCGGAATATCCTTTAATCTGACCAATGCCGAAGCAAGCTTTATAAAAGCATATTATAATTCCAACGGCGTACAGCAGATAGGCGCCAGTCCTATAGTCAGCGGCGAAACTTTTGACATACGGGTTGTTGATCCGGATTGGGGCACTGCGGATAGCGTCGGTAGCTCAATGAGTCCCGCGTCTTTCTTATTCAAGGTAAAGGCTACGGGTGCAAATCCTTCGTTCAAACTCAATATAGCGGCAAGGACGGGTAACATATATAATCCTCAGCAGGTAATTTTGGGCACCAAGGCTTCGTTGCCTATTGTGAATTGGGAAGCTGACTGGTTTAAATTTACCGTAGATACCGAAACCGTCTATACGGTAATTCTTGGAGAGTTTACGACACTTTATGTTTACGACAGTTTTGATAATGCTATTTCTATGGAGATGGTGGACCCTGTTGAGACTCTCGAGACTTACCCCGTTGCAAAGCATCTTATCAAGCTTGCCCCCGGTGAATATTATTTAAAGATGGAGAATGGTGAAGAAAATCACGAGTTTACGTTGCGCTTGCCGGCTGCGGAAGACGAGGGAAGCAGTATAATTTTACCTAAAGATATAAGCTCTCAGGTTGACTTTACTTCGTCGACTACTGCAACAATAACTGCGGCGTCTAACAACTACTATACGTTCGTTGCTCCCGAAGACGGTAAACTTAACGTTTCCGGCGGTGCAAGACTTGATAACAAGAGCGGCGGTATGTCTCTTGATAATGAACAGACTTATCAGGCAGGTGACAAAATTATAATACTGGCTGCATCCGACGGCGATATTACTCTTACCTGGACGGCGGCAACCGCGGTTGAA
>CAMWWA010000003.1 GCA_947177825.1 uncultured Clostridia bacterium | reverse complement strand
GTAAAGGTTATGACGGCGCTGGGCGCAAACCTGCCCGCCAACGCCTATTTCGACAGGGACACGGCGTTTGAAAAGATACCCTACCCCCAAAGTTGAATTTATACAGCTTTTATGCGTTTATGCGTACTATTGCGCATAAACGCTTATTTTTATCCGTATAAAATATATTTATACCCTCAAAATATCTAAGCGCGCGTATAATTCATTGACTTTTATATATCCTTATTATAAAATATTAGAGTAAATATTTGCCCTTTGGGGCAAAGGACGTAACGTAACTATGAAAAAATCCACCAAATTTATTGCGGCGGCTACCGCGGTTCTGCTTACCTTAGGGGCGGCAGGCTGCACGAAGAACACCTATCCCGACTTTATCAACCCCACCGAGCTGGAAGGTCCCGTTGAATCGAGCGAGAAGTACGTCATCAACGTACAGTCCGAAGGCGGAATGAAGCTTGACGGCGTTAAGGTTTCGGCCGTCAGAGGCGGTCAGGTAATAAAGCGCGGCATATCCAGGAACGGCAAGATAGAACTTGGCGTTGCTTTGGGCGACTACAAACTGGTCGTTGACGAAGCTTCGCTTCCCGCAGGCTACCACCTGCCCGACGCGACTTACAAGACCAACGCTTCGTCCAGAGAGGAAGTTACCATAAAAATCCCCTCCGCCCTTATCCCCGCAAATTCGTCCGTGGAAGCGACGTATGCGCTGGGCACGGTTATGAAAGACTTCACCTTTACCGACTGCCGCGGCACAAAGTATCAGCTTTCCGACCTGCTTAAAGTCAAAAAGGCGGTTGCGCTCAACTTCTGGTATTCGGGTTGCGGTCCCTGCAGAGCCGAGTTCCCCCACGTCCAGAGAGCGTACGCAGGCAGAACGGACATCGAATTCCTTGCAATCTGCTCCACCCACCAGGGCGACACCAACGCGGTGGTTGAAAACTACAGGACGGAAAACGGGCTTACTTTCCCTATGGGCGTTGACACCATAGGAATGAACAGCGCGTTCGGGGTAGACGCATTCCCCACCACCGTCGTAATAGACAGATACGGTCTTATAGCTTACAGGTCCAAGGGTACGGAGCCTACTACTTCGTTCTGGACCAAGCTTTTCAACGATTTCTGCTCGGACGACTACACGCAGAAACTTTCGATAGACGGTTCGGGCGAAACCGTCAATCCCGGACAGGAAAGAGAAAAGCCCACCTATACGATGCCTGCTTCGGCAGATATCGCGGCGGTTGCAAACGGCAACAGGGTAAGCGCGACTTACAGGGCGGACGAGGACGAATTCTCCTGGCCCTGGCTCGTAAGCAATCAAGGATATATTTACGCTTCCAACACGGGTAAGCACAACTCCTACTCCATCTTGTACGCAGATATCGATATGAGAAAGGACGACGTTCTTTCCATCGAATACAACGTATCGAGCGAAGAGGGCTGCGACCTGCTGCACGTTATGATTGACGGCGACCGCGTAAGTAAAGACGGCTGGAGCGCGACCGACGGCTGGGTTTCCGCAAATATATTCGTTGCGGACCGCGACAGGAAAGTAGAGCTTGCATTCGTTTACGTTAAGGACGACGCCGACCCCGACGACGTGGGCGAGGACGTTGCAAAGATAAGAAATATCCATATTTCCGACGCAAGCGCAATCAGAGAGCCTCTTGACGTCATGCGCCCCGCGGCTTCCGGCGACGTTACCGATTACAAATACGATAACTATATTAACGCAGTATTGGGCCCGGACGGCTTCTACCATAAGGACACCGCGAACGGCGCGTTGCTTTATATAAGCCTGAACCAGCTCACGCCCTGGAGCGATTTGCACACGGGCTCCACGTCGCAGAGCAACGGCGAAACCTTCTACAGTACGCTGTACTATCTGACGTATTATCTGTATGCGAATAAGGGAGATAATTTCTCGGTTACGCTCGGCGGCGAGAACCTTACCTCCACCGTGACCGATTTCTGGACTATCCAGGGATATATGGAAGCGCCTAACTACCTTATCCCCGTCACCGAAGAACTTAAAACTTGGGCGAAAAATTTTGCCGACAGGTTCGAACGCGACAAGGGTTTAACCAGTCACAACAGCGAATGGCTGGAATTCTGCTACTACTACGACCACTACGGCGCGGCTCACGAGAAAGGCGAAAGGTGCGCAAAATACGACGACCCGACGCGCGGACTGACGAGAAACAACTGCTACTTCGCATACGAGAAGAACGACTATGCACTTGTCGGTTCCGAAACGTATAACGAAAAGACCGGCAGGAACAAAGCGTTAATCAACTTCGCTATGCAGACGCAGGAAAACGGCACGTATTACCAGTTTACCGCATATGAGAAAGGCGTTTACCAGATACGTTCGTATTTGAGAAACTGCTCGTCGGTGGGCGCCGCTCCAGGCCTGATAGTTTACGACAAAGACGGTAATTTCCTCAGTTCGGAAAACGACGTTCGCGACCATGACCAGTTTAAAAACCAGATATTCACTGGCGACGATAAAATTGATTCGGCTCTGCCCGACGGCGCATATCAGGGCTTTAACCACTACGTCGTGCTTGAAGCCGGTCAGACCGTTTATCTTAAACTGTTAACCGCAATGTCGACTTCCGGCAACTACGACTTTGAAATTACCTATAAAGGCGCTTCACTCGACGTATTGACGATAGGCACTACCGGCGGCGGTATGTGGGGCGGCGAAGGCGGCGAAGACTATATAGGCGTCAACTACGCGCTTGTAGGCGATAAATATTACGTTGCGGACCGCAGAGGCAACGCAGATATGAATAAGCCCATATATATCGATATGATATGGGGAAGCTATCTGCGCAGCGAACTTACAAAATACAACTTTGCTCCCCTTAAGCAGATAATCGACGACGCCGAAGTATTTAACGATAAAAATTTCATGTTCGGCTCCGACATGCAAAGAGATTTGGAAATGTACCTTGGCAAGGCTGTCGATAAGGACGAAAACGACACCTATTACGGCATGGTTCAGGCTGATAGAAATCTCGTTGAAATTCTGAACGTGTACTTTGACAACTATATTCACGGCGGAAGGGGCGAAGGCAACGGCTGGCTTATGTTTGCCTGCTATATGGAGCACTACGGCTCATAATATAAAAAAATAAATCTCTTTGGAGGATAGATATGAAAAAGATTATAAGAACTTTAACCATTGCGGTAATTGCTTTGGTTGCCGTGTTTGCCTGCACCTTTGCCTTGGCTTGTAACGGCGGCAACGGCGGCGACAAAAAGTCCGACTACAACTTCACCATCGTGTACGAGGACGGCACTGCCGTAAACGGACAGAAGGATTCAACGACGGGCGGCAAGGTCTGGCTTCAGGTTTGCACCGACAGATGCATTGACCTCAACTTTAAAATCGAAAGATATGCTGATGAGAACGGCAAAATAAGTATTTCCCAGAAAGACCTTAACACCTGGTTCGATTCGACTACCGACGTTACCGAATTTAAGTTCCACGTACGTAACGTAAAAGATTGCAAGGACGACGTTGAAATTTCCGTTAACGGCAAGGGCGATTACAAAGTTACCGTAACCAAATAATTTAAACTTAAATAAAACCGCCCCGTGCGAAATCGCACGGGGCGGTTATTTTATTATCGTTGATATATCGCGTTATCCGAGCGCCTTCTCCACTTCCTGTTTAAGTACTTCTTCAGAGCAAGGTCCCTGATTGACGAAAGTAATCTTCCCTTCCGCATTTACTATAACCGTCATAGGATAGGCGTATTTGCCGCCCAACTGCGAGTAAGTGTCAAGCTCCTGTGTGTCCTGCGCAAAGGTCAGTTTATAGCTGTTCCACGCCCTGCCGTTTTTATCCACCTCGGTGTCCAGGAAATCCTGCACGCCCTGCGTTCCGTTTCCGGGCAACGCCGACCAGCTGTGCACCACGAACATATCTATTTCGCCGCCGTACTCTTCGTACACCTTTTCGAATTCGGGCAGCTCCGCCTTGCAGGGGTCGCACGCCGTGTACCAGTAGTTTATAACGGTAACCTTGCTGATTTTAATCGTAGAGAAGATTTCCGAGTCGTTATCCGACTTATATGTTTGCAGAATGAATTCGGGACACTTGTCGCCCACGCCGTAGGTAACGGACACTCCGCCTTCTTTGCGCACGCCGTAGCCTATCCACGCGCCGATGAGCACCGCAATAGCAACCACCCAGGCGACGAATTCGACGACGAAGCGCGGGCGTTTGAACGCGGCTTTTACGGCTTGCATTCTGCCGCTCTTCTTTGCGCCCTCCATAGCGGGCTCGCTTGCCTCCTCCTGCGCCTGCACGCTCCCGGCGGCTTGCTGTCCGTCCGTTGCCGCAGCCTCGCTCTCAGCCTCGATATTTGCGCTCTGCGCGCTTTCCGCACTCTCCTCCGAAACGCCGTCCGTCTGCGCGTCTACTACCGCTACGCTTGCGTTCGATTTGGCAAGCTCCAAAAGCGCAATCTTTTCACCCGACTCGACTACGAGCTGACCGACGGGCGTCGTGTTCTTCAAAAATATCTGACTGCCCTTCCAGGTAATCGCCTGCACGGGGCAGACCGAAATACACTCGCCGCACTGGATACATTCGTGGTCGCCCACGTGCTTAACGTCCATTTTACAGCCCTGCACGCACAAGCCGCAGTCGATACACTTGTCCTTGTCGAGCTTGACGCCCAGCAACGAAATTTTATTGAACAGCGAATATATAGCGCCGAGCGGACAGATAAAGCGGCAGAAGAAGCGGTAAATGAATATGCTTGCAACCACCAGCGCGACCGCCAGGCAGAACTTCCACGTGAATAGATAGCCCAGCATTCCGTAGAAGTCCGAGTTTTGTATATTTGCCAGCAGGCTGACCGCGCCTTCCAGAGTGCCCGCGGGGCACACGTATTTGCAGAACGACGGTATGCCCGCGTAAATCAGCGGCACGGCTATCATAATTGCCAGCAGCACGTATTTGAAATACGAGAGCACGCGCGTAAAACGGTTCTTTCTCAGCTTGGGCGTGCGGATTTTATACAGCAGCTCCTGAATGAGCCCGAAGGGACACAGGAAGCCGCATATCAGCCTGCCCAGCAGTAAGCCGAACATAAGCAGTATGCCCAGTATGTAGGCAGGTGCGGACTTGCCGCTCTGCGCCAGCGAATCCTGCAACGCGCCAAGGGGGCACGCGCCCACCGCTCCGGGGCAGGAATAGCAATTCAAGCCGGGCACGCACATCTTTTTGGTGTCGCCCGTATAAATCTTGCCGGTGAAAAATCCCTTTAAATTTGCGTTGGTAAGCAACGCGGCGTATAGTTGAATCAATCTGCGCTTGGTGGGTTTGTGGGCTACGAACCAAGCCTTTACTTTACCGAAAAACTTTTTCATATCAGCCCAGCCCTATGCACTCCGTGCAGATATTTATCGCCTTTATGAACACCGACCGCGCACTGCCGTTGAGTGTACCCCAGATTATAAAGGCTACGGCCAAAACCGCGATTGCAATTCTCACGCCCAAAATCACCCACTTGTTTTCGAGCGTGGTTTTTACTTTATCTATTATTGCAGGCAAGCCTGTAAGCTGTTTGCTTTCGGGCTTTCTTCCCTTTGTCAGTTTCTGCACCGCAGGCAATATGCGCTTTACGGTATACTTCTGATAAATCCCGGCGCCGCACACTACTATCAGCCCCGCGAATATGCAGGGGAATACGTGCTTTGCCATATTCAGCATTTCTTTGGTCACGTTTTCGTTGGGGAAGTTGGAGGGTATGCACAGATAAACCAGGCCGTACACGGCGGCTATTGCAAACAGTGCCCACGCCGCGCATTGAAGCGCGAACACCACCTTCTTTGCCGAAGTAACCGCGTTATATTCCGCCTCCATTCCCTCGGGCGCGGAGGAGGGCATACGCTTGTTCAGCCTTGCAAGCTGCAAATCGGGGCAGATTTTGCGCGGCTTGTCGGTGACGGGGAACACCTCCCACAGTACGAAGCCGACGACTATACCCGCAATCCACAGCCAGAAAAACAGGTCTATTTTAGAGAGCGCCGCCACTACCCTTTCGCGAGAAAAGGGGTGCTCTCCCGTAAAGCCTGCCGCGGTGCCCGTAAGGTAGAGGTCAAGCACCTGCCATATGAACAGTGCGCCCACCACTACCGTAAAGACGCCGAATATAATTCCGTAGCTCAACCGCACGGATTTACAAGTCTTTTCCTTCATAAAAATCCTCTTACAGTACGAATATATTATAACAACGGCGCGGTGCAAAGTCAAGAAGTATTGGCGGCGTTAGGGCTTGACAAAGTTTAGTAATTGTATATATAATTATTTGGTGCTTACTATGGATAAAAAGTTATACGGCGATTACGTTAAAATTTTAAAGGAAGAGCTTCTGCCCGCTATGGGCTGTACCGAGCCCATTGCAATTGCATACGCTGCGGCGCTTGCGCGCAACGCTTTGAATAAGCTGCCCGACAGGGTTGAAATAACCGTTTCGGGCAACATATTAAAGAACGTTAAAAGCGTTATAGTTCCCTCCACGGGCGGACTTAAAGGCGTGGTTTCGGCGGCTGCCGCAGGCATAGTTGCGGGCAGTCACGAAAAAAAGCTGGAAGTTTTAAGCGGCATTACGCAGCAGGATATAGAAGCCATTAAGGACTATATTCCCAAAACGCAGTTCAGCGTGCAGGCAAGCGACAGCGGCTGCGTGTTCGACATAGGCATACGCGTGTTCGCAGGCGGCAACCAAGCTTATACACGCATAGAAGGACACCACACCAACGTGGTTGAAATAAGCGCGGACGGCGAAAAGATACTTGACAGGCAGGTAACCGAGGAACACGCGGACGACGGATTTACCGACCGCTCCTGCCTTTCCGTCAAGCGCATAATAGAGTTTGCCGACAGCGTGGATATTGCCGACGTGGACGAAATTATTTCGCGGCAGATAGAGTTTAACACCGCCATTGCAAAAGAGGGGCTGACAAACGACTACGGCGCCAAAGTGGGCAAAGTGCTTTTGGACAGCTACGGCTACGGCGTGCACAACCTTGCGCGCGCAACCGCGGCGGCAGGTTCGGACGCGCGTATGAACGGCTGTTCGTTGCCCGTCGTAATTGTTTCGGGCAGCGGCAACCAGGGTATGACCGCCTCCCTTCCCGTCGTGGTATACGCAAAGGAGCTGAACGTTCCGCGCGAAAAGCTTATACGCGCGGTAGTATTATCCGACCTTATCACCATTCATTTAAAGACGGGCATTGGCAGGCTTTCCGCATACTGCGGCGCGGTGAGCGCAGGCGCAGGCGCGGGCGCAGGCGTTGCCTATCTGCACGGCGGCGGCTTTGAAGAGATTGCTCACACCGTGGTTAACGCGCTGGCAATTACTTCGGGACTTATATGCGACGGCGCTAAGTCGAGCTGTGCGGCAAAGATTTCTTCCGCCGTTGACGCGGGACTTTTAGGCTACGAAATGTACCGCCGCGGCAGCCAGTTCGTGGGCGGCGACGGCATACTGTGCAGCGGAGTTGAAAACACGATTGACAACGTAAGCGACCTTGCGCGCGTGGGTATGAAGGAAACGGACGAAGAAATTATCCGCCTTATGATTAAAGATATGGAATAAATACGGAATAAAATAAAAAAGCTCTCCTTTGCGGAGAGCTTTTTACTTATCTTTAAAATATTCCATAAGCACTTTAATATTTCGTTCCGCCTCGTCAAACCTCTGCGCCGAAAGGTCGTAAGCAATTTGCTTTTCCCTCCAGTCTTCGCAAGAATTTTCCCGTTTGGTCATTTCACGGCGAACGGCACAATAATACCGTTTATCCGACCAAAATCTCACACACCACCGCCTGTAAATTTGCTTACAGGCGTTGCAGGTTTTACAAGTCTTTCCGCTCGACGCTTTCATTTTTATCTTCCTCTATTATTGCGCGTATTTCGGAAATTTGGGTCAGTAAATCGCTCAGCGCACGCCAGATAGATTTGCTCGGCTTGCCTATATACGGCTTACTAAAAAACTTATCACAATTGCCGTCAAATTTTACGCTATCCTGCTTTACCGTACACCAGCCCAATTTTGTCCTGTTGAACTTCCTTACGCCCTTTGTATAATATCTTGAAAAGTACATGCATCTGAAACACTGATTATTTTCCATATTTAATTACTACTCTTATGTCCATTAGTCATAATATATTATATATCGCTAATGGTCATAAGTCAACAATTTTATTGCCAATAGTCATAAAATTTATTTAAAAGAGGACACAAAATGATTACACTTGAACAGATACAAAAGCGACTTGCAGAAGTTATTAAACAAAGCGGAATGTCACAAACCACCATAGCAAAAGCATTGAATATAACTCAATCTAACATATCACACTATTTAAAGGGCGATAAAATGCCTGCTCTTGATACGCTTGCAAATCTTTGCAAACTGCTTGATATCGATACCAACTATATTCTTTGTCAGTAATAAAACAAAAAGCTCTCCGTTTCGGAGAGCTTCTTTATTATTTAACCAAGTTTATCACTCGTATTAGAAACAAGCAGGTCAAGGATCGTGCGGCTTTGGCGCAAGGAGTTTACAATGAAGTAAATGACTAAGCCAAAACGCAAGCGCGACGCTGAGATGCGCAGTTTATAATGCGAGAATTATGAAACCCATATCCAGGCTATACAACCCATAATAGCAAACACAAGAATTACTATTACGAACACTGGCGCATAGGCGGCGAACGCCGCGCGGACAAGCTGCCAGTATTCCTTGCGGCTGAGCTTTTGCTTTTGCGGACGCATACCGTTATTCTTTTTTGCGTGCGGATTGTACCACCTGAAACCTTCCACGTTCATATCCGCGAAAGTCGTTTCCGTATCAAGGTCGTCCGGCTTTTTATTTTTCTTCAACGTTGCTGTCCTCGGTTTGTCCGGGCTGTTCCTGAGGTTGCTGCTCGGTTTGTTCGGACTTTTTGAACTTATTTTTAATTTTGGTAACTACGTTTTTGCACGCGGTCGTAACCTTTGCCTTCGCCTTGTTCCAGGGCTTGTTAGCCTCCTTCTCCGCGGCGATAGCCTCGTTGCGCTCGTTCTCATCCGCCTGTGCAAGCAGTCTTAAAGTGTCCTCCTCACTGTTGTAAAGGTGGCACGAACAGAAGTGCCCGTCCTCCACCTCCCTGTATTCGGGAGCGATGCGCGAACAGATTTCCATGCAATGCTCGCAACGGGTGTGGAATTTGCAGCCCTTGGGAGGATTGACGGGCGAGGGAATGTCGCCCTTGAGCATAATCCTGTTCATCTTTACGTGCGGATTGGGCACGGGCACCGCCGAGAAAAGCGCCTTTGTATAAGGGTGCAGAGTGTGGCTGAACACGCTGTCCTTACTGCCGTACTCCACGATATTGCCCAGGTACATTACGCCTACGTCATCGGATATGTGCTTGACAACCGACAGGTCGTGCGAAATGAATATATACGTAAGCCCGAGCTTTTCCCTGAGCTCTATGAGCATATTGATGACCTGCGCCTGAATGGAAACGTCCAGCGCCGAAACGGGCTCGTCGCAGACGACGAGCTTGGGTTGAAGCGCAAGCGCGCGCGCAATGCAGATACGCTGGCGCTGACCGCCCGAAAACTCGTGGGGATAACGCTCGAAATAATGGGGCTGTAAGCCGCACATATCCATTACCTTAAGCACGTAGTCGTGGAAGCCCGCCTTGTCCACAAGGTGGTGCTGGCGCGCCGACTCGCCTATGATTTCGCCTACCGTAAGACGGGGCGAAAGGCTGGCGTAAGGGTCCTGGAATATCATCTGCATATTGGGACGGAGCTTGTCGAACTCGCGGTTTTTAAGCTTTGCAACGTCCTGACCGTCGAACAGTATTTCGCCCTGCACTCCGTCGTAGAGGCGCAGAAGCGAACGGCCCATGGTCGATTTGCCGCAGCCCGATTCGCCGACTATGCCCAGCGTTTTGCCCTTTTTAAGCGTAAACGATATTCCGTCCACCGCCTTTAAAAACTTTATGGGTTTACCGAAAAAGTTCTTTGCGACGGGGAAGTATTTTTTTAAGTCGTTGACCTGCAGGAGAACGTCGTCGGGGAGCGCCGTTTCGGCTGTCTGCGTGCTTTGAGTTTCAAGCACTTCGCCGTTATCAGTCTTTTCCATTACCGTCCTCCTTTGTATCCTCGTACAGATAGCACGCCACTTTATGGGTGGGCGAAACCTGAACGTAACCGGGATATGCGCCCGCGCACTTTTCCTTGCACATTTCGCACCTGTCACGGAAATAGCAGTAATCGGGCATATCTATAGGGTTGGGAACGAAGCCGGGTATGCAGTAAAGCTTGTCAACCTCGCCGTCAACCGTGGGTTTACTCTTTTGCAGACCTATGGTGTAGGGGTGCATGGGATGGTCGAAAATATCTTCCGCCGTGCCCATCTCTATCACCTTGCCCGCGTACATTACGACAACATAATCCGCCATTTCCGCAACGACGCCGAGGTCGTGCGTGATGAGCATTATGGAGCCGTTTATCTTGTGCTTGATTTCCCTTAACAGGTCGAGTATCTGCGCCTGAATGGTAACGTCCAGCGCCGTCGTGGGCTCGTCCGCGATTATAAGCTTGGGGTTGCACAGAAGGGCAATGGCTATCATAACCCTCTGGCGCATACCGCCCGACAGCTCGTGGGGGAACTTTTTATAGACGCCCTCGGGGTCGGCGATACCGACCATTTTAAGCATTTCTATGCTGTGCGCCTTGACCTGCTTTTTGGAGATGCCCTCTATGTGCAGGTAGCCCACCTCGTCAAGCTGGTTGCCGATTGTGAATACGGGATTTAAGGAAGTCATGGGCTCCTGGAAAATCATTGCGATTTCCCTGCCGCGGATAGAGCGCATTGCCTCGGTGGGCATTTTGGCTATATCGACTACCCTGTCCTCCATCTCGTAAACGTTGCCGCCCAGCTCGTTTTTCTTTATTATCTTTTTGCCCTTTTCATCAAGTTTGAAACGCTTACCGTATTCGTCGTCTTCCATTTCGTAGACGGGAATTTTTTTGCCCTTTTCGTCCCTTTTGAAAAGGCTTGCCTTAAACCTTATAGAACCGCTTACAATCTGACCGCTGGGCGCCTGGACGAGCTGCATCAAGGAAAGCGAGGTTACGCTTTTGCCGCAGCCCGATTCGCCGACGACACCGACGGTTGAGCCCGCCGGTATGGAGAACGATACGCCGTTGACCGCCTTTACCGTGCCCGCGTCCGAGAAGAAATAAGTGTGCAAATCGTCGAACTCGACAATGTTGTTATCGTCCTGCATCTGCGTGGTATATTCGTCGGGCTTTGCCTTGCGCTTTTTTCTCTGCTCGTAGTAGCGTATCGCCTTGGAATTTTCCCTGGCGATTGCGCGCGATTCCGAGCGGGATATGTAGTGTTTATTATCCTTATTTGCCGCCATGGGTTACCTCTTCATTTTAGGGTCGAAGGCGTCGCGTAAACCGTCTCCGACAAAGTTAAACGCTAAGATTGCAAGCGTTATGCACACGCCCGCGCCCACCCAAAGGTTGGGATAGTATTGCCTGTAAGTGCTTATGTTGGCAACGTTGATAAGGTTGCCCCACGTCGCCGTGTTGAGCGGCGCGCCTATGCCGAGGAAGCCCAGCGTTGCTTCCATAAGTATTATGCTGCCCAGTCCGAGCGTCATGGAAACTATAAGCTGGGGAATGACGTTGGGCATAAGGTGCTTGAATATCTTTGAAAAAGTCGAAAGTCCCGAAGCCTTTGCAGCAAGCATAAACTCCTGCTCTCTCAAAGAAAGTATCTGCCCTCTGACAAGTCTTGCCGTACCCGTCCAGCCGATTAAACACAGCACTATCATCATATAGTACAGCTTGGATATGCTGGAGCCCAGTCCGCTCTGCGTGAACACAACCGAAAGTATAAGCATTATCGGCAGCGAGGGAATACAGCTTAATATATCGACTATTCGCATTATGACGTTGTCTACCCACTTGCCGAAATAGCCTGCAAGGCCGCCCATTATTACGCCGATAACCGTTTCGATTATTACGACGACGAAGCCTATCGTAAGCGAAACTCTTCCGCCGTACATAAGACGGGTTAATACGTCGTAGCCCATATCGTCCGTTCCCATCCAGTGCGACCAGGAAATATCGCCCAGCTTAACGACTTGCGGTATTCTGACCGAAACGGCAAGCGCCTCATACTCCATATCGCCTACGGAATAGGTGACGGGCGTTGCGGACAAAATTTCCTTTATGAGTTCGGGGTTGCTGTCCAGCTTGGTTCCGCCCGCAGCCGCCCAGGGCGAGCAAAGCGGTCCCAGGAACGCGAACAGGAACAATACGACTATGGTAACGAGACCTATTACCGACAGCTTGGAGCGGAAAAATCTCTTTAACACAGTCATCCACGGGGAAAGCACCTTTGCCCTGTCGGTAAGGTTTTCGCCGTGCAAATCGTCCTTGGTTTCCTCTAAAGTAACATCTTTTTTCTCTTCCATAATCTCCTCCGTTAGCTGCCGAGCTTTATTCTCGGGTCAACAACCGCGTACATGATATCGGCAAGCAGAACGCCGATTACCGTGAGCACGGCAAGGAACATATTGTAGCCCATTGCAAGGAATATATCGCCTTCCAGAAGTCCGTGATAGGCTATCTGACCTATGCCGGGGAGAGCGAATATTTCCTCCGTTATCATTGCGCCGCCGAACAACGAGGGCAGCGTAAACGAAAGCTGGGTTACCAGGGGAATCATAGTATTGCGGAAAACGTGCTTGTATACGACCTTTCCTTCGGACAAGCCCTTTGCGCGCGCCGTCCTTATGTAGTCGGCGTTAAGCACTTCCAGCGTGTTGGTACGCGTGTAGCGCATAAGTCCGCCGATATTGAGTATGACCATTACCGACATGGGAAGTATGAGGTGCCATATCATATCGAAGAAGCCGTTGCCCAGACCGCCCGTTTCGAACCAGCCCAAATCGACGGCAAACCACTTAATGAACAGGTTGCCCAGGAAGAAGGACGGGAACGCTATACCCACCATACACAGCACGGTGGCAACGTAGTCCAGCTTGCCGTATTGGTTTACGGCGCACTTGATGCCGAGGGGAATGGCAATGACCATTTCGAGAAGGAGCGCAACGAAGGATATGCCGAAGGATATCCACATGTACTGTCCGATAACGTCCTGAACGGGTCTGTTGCCGTATTTGAACGAGATACCCATATCGCCCGTGAGGAATTTGCCGAGCCACATAAAGTAGCCCTTCAAAATTCCCCCGAACGAATTGTTGTCCAGACCGTACTGTTTCAATATTTCGGTCAGTTCCGCGTCTATTACTTCCTGCGGAATACCCGCGTTGGCACGCGTCAGTTTGTACTGGTCGGCAAAGTAGTTGTTGGGCATCATTCTTATAAGTACGTAAAGTATTATAGACACGCCGAACAATATCAACAGTGCGAGCAGTATTCTTTTGATAACGTATTTAACCATTTTTTACTCCGAAGAGATTTATTATTTCTTGTATGCGACTTTCCAGAGTTCGTCGATGGGTCCTATGTTGAAAGAAGCGTCCTTTATGTGCATGCTCTTCGCGTCGAGAACGGCGGAATTGTAAACGCACAGGTCGTATCTCTGATAGGTGGGGAATTCGACAGCCAAATCCATTATGAGCTTGAGGCAATCCTTATAGATGGTTGCGCGGTCGGTCTGGTTGAGCGTCTGTCTGCCCGCCATAATCTTGTCGTTGAGCTCCTGCGCAATCCTGTATTCCTCTCCGAATTCTCCGGTTTCGCCCGACCTCAGTATGCCGTCCTTGTACCAGTTCTTGGTGCTGGTTGCGTTGGAGTTGATGCTGTAAATCTGGTAAGGGTCGGGGTCGATACTGGAAGACCAAGCCGCAGCCCATACCGCAAGGTCGCCCGTGGTAAGCTTTTTGAGCGCCTGGATATCCGTTTCAACCGAAATCTTGAAGCCGCACTGTTCAAGGAAGGTCTTGGCATCGTTGAACATCTTGTACGAGGGGTGGTCTATCGATTCGCCCGCGATGGTAAAGGTGAGCTTCAGCACGCTGTTGTCGGAGTTGTTGTGGAACAGCTTGTCGCTTTCCATATACGTCCAGTTACCCGAATCCGACACGAGCTTCTTGATGAATTCTCTGTCCGTCTTTCTTTCGTAGTAACGCGTGGAATCCTTGGGGTACGCCCACGAGGTCGTAGACATAGGTCTGTTGATAAGGTTAACCAGGCTGTCGCCGTAGTACTCGATAATCGAAGAGGTATCGAACGCGTGCATTATAGCACGTCTTACTTCGATATCGGGCACCGCCTTGGGGTTGATGCCGACGTAGCCGTAGCCGCCCGCAAGGTAGCTGACCTGCTTCAGAGTTTTGTAGTTGACCTCCCTCTGGTTATCCGCGGTTGCGGTGGGCGTGCCGTAGTCGATTTCCTTTGTCTTTAACGCTTCTACTATCTTGTCGTCGCGCGTTACCCTGTAGGTTACGTATTTAATCTTTGCGTTATCCACGCCGCTGCCCAGGGTAGTGAACTTATCGTTCCTTTCGTAGAACGCCTGATAGTTATAGAAGAAGTTAGCACCCGTAACGTTTTCCGAGCTGAGCTTGTTGGAGCAGCACTTGTAAGGACCTGCACCTACGGGAAGCGAGTTCTTTTCGCCGTTTGCAAGGTTCTCGTCCAGCCAGTTTATATCCCTGTACTTAACGCCGAAGTGCGTAGCGGTACCGTCGTACACTTTGCCGGTGTAATAATCGTTCATAGCCGCCTGGGTGTACGTCTCGTTGGAATAGTAGTGCATGGGAGCGACGGCAAAGCCGAAGTTCCATTTAGCCTTGGGGTCTACGCCTACTACCTTTATTTTAAGAATATCGTGCTTTTCGCTGTAAACGTTGCCGTTGAACAAGTTGGAGCTGGCTACCGTAATACCCGAGATACTGGGAACGGCGAGGTCGCCCTCGGTCTTATTGGACATTGCGTCCATCATAAAGTAGTCCATCGCGTTGTTTGCGGTCGAGCAGTAAGTAAGAATATAAGGTATACGGTTTTTTGCCGTATTGGCTTCGTAAACTTTTTCTATCGCGTACGCCTTCTGAAGAGCGAGCTTTGCATTTTCCGCGGATACGCCTTCGTTGGCGACCATATACGCAGCAACCTTTTCTGCCGAAGTTTCCCGTGCAAACTCGTCTAAGAATTCCTGATGCACGACATCCGCGCCTTCAACGCCCTTTTCGGGGTCGAGCGTAGTCAGATATTTGCCGTTAGCGTCCTTGGCGTCGACTTCGTTGTTTAACTCGTTATACTCGGTCTGGTTCTTTATCATATTTTCGATATAATAGAAAACCTGCCATGCTTCGGTAAATCTGTATTCCTTATAGCTTTCAACCCAGCCCGTTTCAATGGAGTTCCAGTCGGTCGTCAGCTCTTCACGGTAGAGTGCCTTAACCTTTTCAAGGTCCTTCTCTCCCTGTTCGGAAAGCGTATAGCCCTTCTCCGCCCAGTCTATAAGGGCTTGAACGCGCTGCTGGGCTTCGGGATAATATTCAATCATCGAGAACGAAGCGTTTTCGTCGGCGTAGGGGTCCTGCGTTCTGTAAGCCTGCAAGCCCTCTATCTTGGTCGAGTATATGGTGGACGAACCGCTGTATGCGGGGTCGAGATAGACGTACAGGTTGAACAGAACGTCCATAACCGTAAGGTCCTCGTCGTCACTGAACTTTACGCCGTTCTTGATAAGGAATTCGTAAGTAGTGTATGCGGCGCCGTCGCTGGTGCCGTTAATCTTGCCGCCCTTGCCGTCGCTGGTGCCCAGTTCGGTGTCGCTGGAACTGTAATAGGTTTCCTTGTAGTCAAGCGTAACCGTGGGATAGTCCTCGCCGTATGCAAGCACGCCGTTGGAATCGACGGTGAGCATAGAAGCCTGCGTCAGGTTTGCAATTACGCCGTCGTTCTGCGACGTGTAAAAGAGCGGGTTGAACTTCTGGTCTACCGCGCCGATTGCAAGCTTTAAGGGCGCCGTTTCGGGGTCGCGGTGTTCGGATGCATTACAGCCCGACGCGCCGACCGCAAGTACGCCGCACAGCCCTGCGCAAATAAGTCCTTTGAATAATTTTTTCACAATAAGTCCTCCTTGAATTGTGTTCTTCACCTTAATTTTCTATGGTAAGGGTGGTTTCGCCCGTTACTTTGATTTGGGGGTTCTTTGCCCGGAACTGCTCGTCGTTATCGTCGCCGCCGAACAGCCACTGGCTCTTGTCCTCTACTTCCGTACCGTCCTGCTTTTTAAGCTGAACGTTGGTTACCCTGTTTTCCGCGGGAATTTTTACGTGAGCCGTAATACCGCTTATTTCCAGTCCCTCTATGCTTGCCGAAGCGTCCAGTCCGTTGCATATTGCGTACAGTCCTATATCGCCTCTGGCGGTAATATCTATCGTGATATTTTCGAGTTTGAGGTCGGAAAGCTTGAAGCTTGCGCCTATGTTGCCGAATATCGAGAAGTAGTTACGCGTTGCGCCGGTTATCACAAATTTGAGATTGGATATCGTCTTATTGTTGCCCTGCACGGTTGCGTTTACGGTTACGTTCTGGTTTTTGAGCGAGAACGTTCTCGACCCGCAGTCGACGTCGGAAAGCAGATAGTACTTGTTGCCCGCCGAACCCAGACCGTTGAACATTTCCGCAACCTTGCCGGGGTCGTTGGTTACTATCGTCCAGTTTTCGCCGTCGATATAGTGCGCGTAGACCACGGGGTTTTCGGGTTCGTCACCCTCGGGCCTCGCAACGGGGCCTACTACGGTTTCCAGGTCTGCGTCCAGATAGCTTCTTACGAACGACGCGCCCTTAAGCTTTACGGGCTCCAGGCTGGTCGGGGACGAGGTTGCGCCTTTGCCGAAGTTATCCCTTCTCAGCTCCGAACCGTTCGTATATTCGTTACCGTCTTCGTCCGTATAGGTCTTGCCCTCTTCGCATACCAGCTTATAGACGATTTTAAGCGCGGGCGCCCACTTTGCACAGACTATAAGGTTTTCGTCGTCCGCGACTCTGCGCGTGCTGTCCAGCTTTACGTCCGAAGGTATTACGCGTATCTTATCTTCGGTAATCTGTTCGTCCCTGCCTGCTCTTGCAAAAACGGGACGGTCCGCCTCCATATCCGTAACGGTGTTGCCGTTTTCGTCCAGTACGGGGAAAATCGCTTCGGTATATTCCTTTCCGCTTTCGTCCGTATAGGTGTAGGTGTACATAATCTTACCGGCGTTTTCTCCGTCCTTGTAGGTTTCGGGCAGATACCAGCCGACTAAATCGTAACCTTCGCGCTCGACCTTCATACCGGTGGTTTCGTCGGTAATCTCGAAGAAAGGCACTCCGTTCACGTTATAGCTTTCAGACCCCGGGTCGTTTTTGAAGTACAAATCCCTGACCGTTATGGTAGTGGACTCGTTGAAAAATCCGCCGTTGGAGTAGTAGGTGACGTGCGCCTTATAGTTCTTCAGCACCTCTTCACGCCCCGGTCTGCCGATTTTACAGCCCGCAAACGTACACGCCGCGCAGACGGCCGTTAATACTATTAGCAAGTAAACCTTTAATTTCTTAGTCATTCGGTTTTTCCTTCTTCGCCGTTATCCTTTGAATTTTCTTCGGTTTTTGTATCAGTTTCTGTTTGCTCTTCAACCTGGGTTGCGGTTTCGCCGCTCTCCGTACCGTTCTCCGCTTCTTCGGTTGCGTCGGTCTTTGCTTCCTCTGAAGCGCCTTCCCCTTCGGTTACCCCGTCAGCCTGCTTTTTGCAAAGCTTATCGAGGAACTTCAAGGTGATTACGCCCTTTTTGTTGAGGATAAACAAAGTCACCGCAGCCGCCGCGGCAAGCACCAATACGCCGCCCACTACTATGAGCGCGATTGCGTAAGCGGGAAGTCCGCCGTTTGCCGCCTTGCCTTCCGAAACAGTAATTTCGATACTCAGCGTCGTGCCCAGACCTTCCAGCGTTACCGCTTCGTCGGTAACTTTCAGCGCTCTGTCAAACCTATCCACAAGCTTGAATTGAGTGCCGTCGATAACCTCCTGGGAGTAATCGTCGTAAATCACCAAAAGCTTTAAGCCTTTAAAGCTGAACTTTTCACCGACGTAGTAAGCCGTCTTGTGCGTCGAGCTTGCGTCCACCGCCACGCTGCTTACCTCTACTTTGATATTGAACGCGGCTTTAACGGGCTTTAACGCCTTTTCTACAGCAAACAGTTTGTCGATATTTTCCTGCCCGACGTATTCGCGCTGGTAGTCGGTCTTTAATTCGTTATACAGTCTATGCGCCGTCTTAACCTTTTCGGCAAACGCTTCAACCGCCGCCTTGTTGGTGTTGGAAGTCGTCCAGCCGCCTACGGTCTCCGCGCTTTCCAGACCTTCAATCAGCGCTTTAAGAGTTATCGTGTCGTCCTCGGGACGTTCGCCAAGCTCGTTCCTGATGCCGAAGTAGCTCTTGTATACGAAGTTGTCGTAACCGGTTCCGTTCGCGGGATAAAGAATGGTCAGCAGGCTGGACTGCGCAGCCGGTACGCCGGGCGCCGTGGCAGCATAGTTTGCAAGATAGGTCACGAAATTGTTGTAGTAGAACGAATTGGTCGAGTAATTGCCTGCGGGAATAACCTTAGAGGAAATGCCCTCCAGCAATACGGGCGCCGCAATGCTTTCGAACTGATATACCGTTATTCCGCTGTTCTCGCCCGATTGATAGAACGCGCCCTCGCCTATCGATTTAAGCGTGTAAGGCAGAATTACTTTTCCCACTCCCGACGAAGGAACGTTGTAGAACGCGTACGCCTGAATGGTGACCGTACCCGTCTTTACGGTATAGGTGCGCACGCCGTTTTCATCCGCCGCGACCTTACCCGTGGGGTATGAGCACAACTCGTACCTGCCGCTGTTGCCGCCGAGATATCTGTACAGTACGCCGTCGTCGGCAAAGTAATTTTTGTTGCCTTCCGCAATTCTGTATTCGTAAAGCGACTTGCAGCCGCTGAACGCCGACCTTCCTATATAGGAGCAGCCCGCGGGGATAACAACCCTCGCCAGCGCGCTTTCGGCAAACGCCTCGTCGCCTATGCCCTCCAGCCCGTCGCCGAAGGTCACGTCGTTGAGCTCCTTATTATTGAAGAAGGCGCGGTAGAATATGCTCTTCGCCGACGCAAGGTCGAGCGATTTAAACTTGATGCAGCCTGCGAACGATTCGTAGCCGAACGTCGTAACCTTGTCGATACCCGTCACGGTTGCAAGCTCTTCACAGCCTCCGAACGACTGGTTTCCGACCCGGGTAGCGTTTTTCAAATCCACTTCGGCAAGCTTGGTGCAGTAGTAGAACGCGCCGTCGCCTATCGCCTTTATGCCGCTGCCGAGCGTTACTTCGGTAAGCGAGCTTTCAACCCTTTCCTCGTTCTGTCCGAAGTAGCTATAATACGAATAGTTAGCCGCGAACGTATACGAGCCGGTCGTGGTTGCCGCGTCGCCGAACGTTACCGTCTTAAGCGCGGGGCAGAGTGCGAACGCTCTTTCACCCATTGCGGTTACCGCGGGGATATT
>CAMWWA010000002.1 GCA_947177825.1 uncultured Clostridia bacterium | reverse complement strand
CGCTTCGGCTGCCTTGGTACGGGAAGCAAATTTGTCCGCCAGAAATTTATCTAACCGCATTTTTCAATATGTAACCTACAATTGCCGACTTGCTCAATCCGAATTCTTCCGCCAGCTCCTTTGCCGTACCGTGTGGTATAAATTTATCGGCATAAGCAAAATTTTTAACGCGTACGTCTTTGTTATCCGAAAAATATGCGCTCACGCTACTTCCGAATCCGCCTATCAGCTGATTATCCTCAAGCGTTATAACGAGATTTTCTTTTAGACTGTTTATAGTGTTGATGTCAAGCGGTTTGACAAAGCGGGCGTTAACTACCGTAGGTTTTACTCCGCTGTTATGGAGTTCCTCGCTAACCTCAAAAGCCAGGCTAACCGCTCTTTCACCGCACGCTAATATAGCAACGCTACCGTTACCGCGTTTCAGAATCTCCCAATTGCCTATATGCAGTTCCTTTTCTTCACTTTCAAATACAGTGTTGCATTCCTTGGGATAGCGAATTGCAAGCGGACCGCTGAAATGCGCGCTGGCAATAACCATCTGCCGCAATTCGTTTACGTCCTTAGGCACGGCAATCGTCAACTCGGGAATCATATTTAAAAAGGATAAATCGAATACTCCCTGATGGGTTTCTCCGTCCTCTCCCGATATTCCCGCCCTGTCAATACACAGCGTAACCGGCAAACGTTGACTGCAAATATCAATTATTATTTCGTCGAAAGAACGCTGCAAAAAGGTTGAATACACGGCGTAATAAGGCTTCAAGCCCTGCGCCGCAAGCGACGCGCAAAGTATGGTTGCGTGCTCCTCGCAAATTCCGACGTCGATAGCTCTGTCGGGATATTTTTCAAAGAAGTCGGAAAGTCCCAGACTTGGCGTCATTGCCGCGGTAACGGCGACTATGGATTTATCTTTTGCTGCCAGCTCGGTAAGCGTTTTTCCGAATACATCAGAATATGACTGCGCAACGCTCTTTTCATTGCCTGTGATGCCGTGCGTTTGCTGCGGATGCTCTTCGCAGAAGGAATATCCTTTCCCTTTCTTTGTTAATATATGTAAAATAACCGACTGCGTTTTAAGCTTTTCCTTTATTTCGGTCAGCTTGTTTATCATACATTCAAGGTCGTTTCCGTCGTAAACGCCGTCGTATGAAAAGCCGAATCTTTCGAAAATATTTGAGTGCTTTTCAACCTTTTGGCGGTGAACGTCGTCACGGCTGAGCTGTTCGAGATATTCATGCATACTGCCGACCGTCGGCGATATTGACATACCGTTATCGTTTAAAATAACCAAAATATTAGTATTTAGCGGTCGTAAACTGTTAAAAGCTTCGTAAACTAAGCCGTTGTTAAACGAACCGTCACCGATTAAAGAGATTACGTTAAAGTTTTCACCGCGTATATCGCGCGCTTTGGCAAATCCCAGAGCCGCCGAAACGGACGTTCCCGCGTGCCCGGTATTATAGCAGTCGTATTCGCTCTCTTCCCTCTTGGGAAAACCCGAAATTCCGCCGCGCTGCCTTAACGTATCGAATTTATCTTCACGACCGGAAAGGAGCTTATGCGCATAGCATTGGTGCCCCACGTCAAAAATCAGCTTATCTTCGGGAAAATCGAAAACGTAGTGAAGCGCAACGGTAAGTTCGATAACGCCTAAATTGGAGGACAAATGTCCTCCCTTATGCATAACCGTCGATTTAATTTTTTCTCTCAACCGCTCACAAAGATTTTTCAGCTCGTCTTTTGTGAAGTTTTTAATATCGGTTGTGCTAAACTCAGGCATTAATCACTCACCCGTCAATTTAATCTCGACTTAACAAAGTTTACCAAATCGTGTAAAAACTGCACGTCACCCTGCAATCCGTCCAAAATTTTATGGCAGTCGTCGCCGACAACGTCTACGCGCAGTCTGCACCCGTCTATGCCGTAAAGTTTAACGGCAGTCAGCTTATCTTCCGCGGCGTCTTTACCCGTGGTCTTTCCCAGTTTATCAAAGCTTCCGCATGCGTCGAGAATGTCGTCAGTCAACTGGAATAAATACCCCAGCTTTCTGCCGAACTCTTTCAGTTCCGAATAATATGCTCCGCCATTTAAAACCGAAGGCACGGTTACCGCGGCAATAAGCAGCTTAGCCGTCTTGTTTTCATAAATGTAGTTCAGAGTATCCTCGTCGGCATTTTCGTCCTTTTCGTGCAAAATATCAGCGGACTGTCCTGCAATCATACCGTAGATGCCGGCCGCGTCGCAAATAAATTTTGCCGCGGAAATATATTCGTTTCCCTTAAAACTTTCACCTAAAAGAATCGAATATGCGGTATTTAAAAGTCCGTCGCCCGCAAGAACGGCGTTTGCCGCACCATACACTTTGTGATTGGAAGGCTTGCCGCGCCTGAAATCGTCGTTGTCCATTTCGGGCAAATCGTCGTGAATGAGCGAATAAGTATGAATAAATTCCAGCGCGCTTGCAAAGGGCGTCAACCTCTGCCTTTCAACACCCAGCACTTCGCCGACGGCATACATAAGTACGGGGCGTATGCGTTTTCCGCCGAGCTTAAGGCTGTATTTCATACTGTCGCCTAAAACCTGCGGTACCGTAGAAATTTCTTCTAAAATTTTTTCGAGTTCACCGTTGAAATAACTTCTGAACTCTTCGTATTTCAAATCAAAATTGTCAGCCAACTGTACGGCTCCTTTCCGCTGCGGTAATGGTATTGTACAACAGCATAGTTATCGTCATAGGTCCGACGCCACCGGGCACGGGCGTTATATACGAACACTTGTCTTTAACGTTTTCAAAATCGACGTCGCCGCACAGTTTGCCGTTTTCATCTCTGTCCATGCCGACGTCAATTACCACGGCGCCGTCCTTCACCATATCCGCCGTAACGAATTTGGCCCTGCCTATCGCCGCCACAAGAACGTCTGCGGTTGAGCAGATTTCCTTTAAATTGCGCGTTTTGCTATGGCAGACGGTCACTGTCGCGTCGGCGTTTAAAAGAAGCATTGCCATAGGCTTTCCGACTATGTTCGACCTACCGATAACAACCGCATTCTTACCCTTTAAATCAATGCCCTCACGCTCGAGCATCTTCATTACGCCGTTCGGTGTGCAGGCAACCAGGCACTTGCGGTTCATACACAGATTGCCTATATTTTCCTCGCAGAAGCCGTCCACGTCCTTACTTTCGGGAATAAGCTTTAATATCTTTTCCGCGTTGAGATGCCTGGGCAAGGGCAACTGCACGAGTATGCCGTGAACCGCCCGGTTTTCAACCAGCTCTTCAACCAGTTCCTCAACTTGCTCCTGCGTAGATTCTTCGGGCAGGTAATAAGCGTACGACTTAATTCCAACCTCTTCGCATCCCTTGATTTTATTTCTTACGTAAACCTGCGACGCGGAGTCGTTACCAACGAGAACAACCGCAAGCCCGACTTCGCCGCCGTATGTTTGTTTGAAAACCTTAACCCTTTCGGCTATTTCACCGCGGATTGCCGCAGAGTGCGCTTTTCCGTCAATCAATTTATACATTTTTGCCTCCAGCTACCGTTGAAAGAATACCCGTGATAAAAGTTGCGCTCTTCGCGGACGAATATTTAGAAGCTATGTTCGCCGCCTCGTTTAATGAGACCTTATCGGGTATATCGTCAAAATAGAGTATTTCCGCAAGTCCTATCAGAAGGATACTTCTGTCAGATGGAAAAATACGCTTTTCGGGGAACGATACAGAGTGTTTATCCAGAATGGCAATCAACTCCTCCTTACGTTCGCAAATAACCTTTAAAACGCTTTCGCAATAGCTGATATCGTCCGCGGTCAGTTCGTTTGATTTATAGAGCGAGGTTTTAAGCTCGCCGTCAATTCCGTCGGAAAACTGGGATGAATAAATAATTTTGAACAGTGTTTCTCTTGCAATGGTTCTCATAGTTTACCTTAAATATAAATATTCCCTTAAAGTTATTAAGGGAATAATTTAGTATGCAGTTTAAATTGCAGGGTTTTCGGGGAAATCGACGTCCTGTACGTGAACGTCCACCTTTGCCACTTTGTAATTGGTCATCGATTCAACGTTGTGCTTAATCGACTGCTGAATTCTGAAAGCAAGCGAAGGAACGTTATATCCGTATTCAACCTTAACTCCTATATCGGCAATAATGCCTTCCTTGTCAAAGTTGAGTTTGATTCCCTTATTTTTGGTGTTCAGAAGACTTACGCCTTCCACTTCACCGATTGCTAAGGCAACAATGCCGATAACTATGCCCGAATTATATGAGATTTTACCTTTCTGAGTAGACGTCGGGTCATGTCTGATATGTGCCATAAATATACTCCTTAAAGACGATTATATCATCTTTTAGTTAGTATACCACATATTGCAGGATTTTGCAACTGCTTACAATTAAATTTGTGTGTATACGGGCATTATTATTATGTTGGTTGCGGGAACGCCCAGCTCGTTTCTCAAAAGATTGTAAATGGAGAGCGCTGCCGCGGTGTCAAGCTCGTTGGTGTTGATGAACACGTTTACGTTGTCCGATTCCATACCGATGGATACGACAGCGTCGGAGAAGCCGAGGGACTTTATCATGGTTTCGATTACGAGTTCGTTTTCCATGATGCCTACGATTTTAAGCTTCATGTCGGTTGCGCTTTCATACTTTTCGCTGCCTGCTTCATACTTGTCTAATATGCTGTCAATCTGCAGGATTTCCTGGCTTCTCTTGGAAGTTCTTTCTGCGCGGAAGGACGTGAAGTAGTTCGCGGTCTGCATTGCGTCAGCCTGAGCTTCGGTTCGGCGGCTTACAAGCAGTACGTTGAGTACGGCGGTTACTGCGAGCAAGAGCACCAGTGAGGACATGATGATAATCTTCTTCTTTTTGGTCATTTTTAATCTCCTTATTTGTTCATAGCGTATATCGCTATATTATTTTTTTCAACTTTAAAAGCGGTTGTCACCGCGTTAAGAATATCGTTGCGCGTCATTATGTTATATGCGCCCTCGCATACGATAATAACTCCCTCCACGCCTTTTTCGCTTTCGTTTATCATTACTTCGGCTTTACCCACTCCGTCTATTTCCGAAAGAATGCGCGTCAGCTTTATTTCGCTTGCCGACATATCGCTGCTTATTGCCGAAGTATTCGTAACTTTGTTTTTGCTTCCGTATAGCGCAAATGCAAGAGCTATCAGAACTATCAGCAGTACCGATATCAATAATATCTTTTTGTGTTCTTTGAAGTATTCAGTCAGCTTTTTCATTTACTGTTATATGTATATAGCCCAAGCCCTCCAAATATTCCGTAATTGTCCGAATAGTTTGTACACTTTCGAAATTTCCTTCTACAGTAACGCCGTTTTCCTTGATTTGAGTACCGTCGTAAACAATTTCCACGGCGCACACGCAATCGACGTTAAGGTCGTCTTTTAGCTTTTGGGTTACCAGTTGGCTTTGGTTTTGCGAATATACCTGGCACACATATGTGTAGTCGTACGCGGCGCTTTCCTTTTCCGGCGTAAAGGTAAAAATTTTAGTTACGGGCTGAATCAATACGCAAATGCTGACCAGCCGCAGAACAAAATTTACGCTCTTTTTGAGCTTGCCCTCCGGCACTATAAAACTGACTATTACCGTAAGAAAAATTACGCCGACGGCGGTCAATAAATATGCTTTCATAGGAATGCGTAAGTAGAATTTATAATCAGCATTACGACAAGGAAATACAGGAACGCCACCATGAGTATGCCGGCAATCAGGTATTCCACGTCTTTGGAAAAATCGGAAAACAACGCGTAAAGCGTTTTCTCGCCCAACGGCTGCGCAATTGCCGCCGTTATCTTCAACATTATAGAAAACGAGGCAAGCAGGATTATCGGCTGCATTACTTCGCCGAGTAACAGTACTATGCCCATTATTCCCAGCGAGCTTCTGACGACAGTGCCGGACATTACGACCATATCCACTCCGGCGGATAAAAAGTTGCCGACGATAGGCACTGAATTGCCGACAAGGTATTTTGTTACTTTAAAGAATATTCCGTTAAAGAGCGACGAAGCCGTGCTCTGCACCGTGATGAACAGTCCGAAAATCGTTACGGTGATGCCTATCACCCACTTCATTACCGATTTTATAAGCGAAGCAACTCCCGTGAAAGATATTTCGGTATTTATTTTAGAGGTAAAATTCAATACGATAACGGCAAGCGTTGCGGGAAAAATAAATCCGCTTACTATCTCTATGGCGCCGCCGCTTAAAAACAGTGCCGACGGTTGATATATTGCTCCCGCTTCTCCTCCGCCCGTCAGAACCGACAGCGTAACCAGAACGGGCGTAATTATTTCCACTTGACGTTTTATGTTCGTTACACATTTGACCGACGAAGAGACTATGCCGAATAACATTGACGACAAGATAAGCAGGATAAGCGACACGCAGGCAAGACGGATTACCTTTGCCGTCGTTTTACCTATTATTCCGCCCTCGGAATCAGACGCTACGGCACACAGTATCGAAATTGCCACAACCTGTGCAAACGCGGGAATCATTGTCGTAACCTTACTGAAAAGTACGGAAAGCAGTTCGCTTATGTAATCCTTGTAGTTTACGCCCAGGTTGCCATTTAAAAGGTACTCGACAATCTCCTTTGCCGTATCGCCGAAGCTGAAAATATAATCGTTGCCGTATTCGTCAAGATATTTCTGAATTTCGGTCAAGTCCAGACTGTCTAAAATTGAGGCTATATTTTCATTGAGCTTGGCGCCTTCGTCGGCAAACGCAACTACCGTTCCGCCGATTAGGAGCGGCAAAGTAAAAATAATAAGAATTATTAAAAGTTTGAAAGTAATTCTTATCAGGTTAGCTGTATCAGCTTTACGATTACGCCGAAGAGAGATTGTAAGATTGGAACCGACATTACGAATATAACGATTTTTCCGCATAAAACCAACTTATCTGCAACCGATTCGAACCCCAAATCTTTAACCGAACTTGCAGTCAGCTCGATAAGATAGCCCACTCCCACGACCTTGAAAATTATCCTTATTACGGATTTGTCTATATTTGTCTGTTCGGAAAACTGCTTTATAAACGCAAGGCTTTCCGAAAGATAATCGAATCCGCACAGAATTAAAATTATGCCGCCGGCAGTTACGCACAACGGAACCAGATCGGATTTTTGCGATTTTAAAATAAGCGCGCAGATTGCCGTGATTACCGCAACCGCGCATAGCTGTAAAATTTGCATCAGAATATATCGAATAGCTGCTTAATCTGCGAAAATAAATCGGAAATCATCGTGATGACCACGGTAAGCGCTATTATTAACCCTACCAAACTCACGATTGTGGCAATATCGTCACGGTCTGATTTTTTTAAAATCTGGCAAACCACGGTTACTATAATGCCCACCGCCGCCAACTTAAAAATTATACTTATATCCATTATCACGCAAGCAATACGGCAATAAGAATTCCTGCCATCAAACTCATTTTAAAATAAAGCGAGCCGTATTTTTTATATTTTTCTTCGCTTATTTGTTTATATTTTTGTAACGTCTGTTTCTTTTCGTTAAGATAATCAACCTGGGTGAGCGCGTCGCTTTTACCTATACCGCTAATATAGATTTTTAAAAAGTCGCCTTCTTCGCCCTTTATTACTTGTCCGCCGCGCATAACTTTTTGCACGCAATCGAACTCTTCGGCGATTTTTCCAACCTTGTCCTTACCGTACTTCAAATTGATTATCAGCTTTTCGTTGAAATCGTAAAATTGCGCAAACACCTTCATTTCACGCTTTTTTTCAGCCGATACAGCCATTCCCAGCGCGCCCGACAGTAGCACAATTGCAAATAAAATTAAAATTTTTATCATACACGACCGCTTCTTTACCTATGCCTGTCAACTTGACGAATCTTTCGAAGGGCATAGCTTTAAGTACCTGTATATCAACCGAATGCGACGAGGCAATTACGCTTATGCCGCATTCCACCGCATAGCTTACCGCCTGCGCGTCGATATCACCGTATAGCTCATCCGTTATCAGTACCTGCGGACTCATAACGCGAATAGCGTTCACGAATGCGCAAAGCTTGTTTGCGCCTCGCACCACGTCGCAGTTTTTACCTAAATCAAATCCCTTTCCATTGCCGTCCAAGCCGGAGATTTCGTTTCTTTCGTCAAATATGAGAACGTTCAAATTGCACGACTGTGAAATATTTCTTGCCAAATCTCTTAATAACGTCGTTTTGCCGTAACCTGGCGGCGAAAAAATCAGCGTACTTTTTATTGCGTTAATTGATATTGCTTTATACAAGCTTTCAGCAGCGCCGATAACGTCGTGCGGTATACGGATATTCAATGATGTAACGTTTTTTACTGTAACGACGTTTTTATCCTGGGTAACGTACTCACCGGCAATGCCTATCCTCACGCCGCCGTCAACAGTTATAAATCCGTTTTTCAGCTGCTCCGTATAGGCGTAAACGCTCTTTTCCATAGCCGCATACAGAACGCTTTCGGCATTTTCGCATATAACGGCGCCTGACGGACTGTCCGTAACACCGTAATTGTTTATATACTTATATTCACCCTTGTACTGAATAATGACAGGTTGTCCTACTCTCAACCTGATTTCCGTAATATAATGTAAATTCAGATTATCTATTGCACGCTTGATTTTTTCGGATAAAAAGTACAAGTTCATGATATAATCTATTGAAAAAACAAAAAAAAATAACCGCCGAAGCGGTTATTACTTTTCTTTGATATTTAATTGTCGAGGTACCCGTTGAGCAAAAGTAAATTGTCGTTGACGAATTGAGTTAACTCGTCGGGACTGAGCTTTTTGAACGACAGCAAAGCAAGCGAATAAATATGCTTTGCTACAAATTTTTGCTTGTCGTCGCTAAGAGATTTAATCTTTTCAACGACGGGATTTGCCATATTGACAATCAGCGTTTTACCTATCTGGTCGTCCGACATACCGTAAAACTGTCCCATCTCGGAATATCTTCTCATATATTCATCAACGGTTATAACCGCAGGGACGTCGCCGTTTTTCAGAATCTGCGTCTTGACGGTGACTTTTTCATCGCCGATGGCATTTTTGAATATGTCGATAAGTACACTGTCTTCCGCACCGTCGTCGCCCTTCAACGCGCCGGCAACGTCGGCGTCGATACGCATGAACTTAACCTTGTCGGGCATCTTGTACTCTATAAAGCTAATGAAATGTGGGTCGATAAACGTGTCGCAGCTTATCGCTTCCAAACCGTTATCCTTAAACATTTTAATGTATTGAGCCTGCTGCTGGGGGTCGGAAACGTAATATACCGTTTTGGGCTTGCCTGCTTCTTTCTTATCCTTATCTTCCTTTTGTTCTTCGGTATCTGCTTCCGGAGCTCCAAGGAAGTCGTTTAACGGCTTATAATTTCCGTCAAGGTCTTTCCAGATAATTATATCCTTGATTTTGTCGTAGAAATCGTTTTCCTTAATGCAACCGAATTTAATAAAGTTTGCAAGGTCGCCCCAGCACTCTTCATACTTAGTGCGGTCGGTTTTATAAAGACTGGTAAGCTTGTCCGCAACCTTTTTAATTATATACTTCGTAATTCTCTGAACCTGTTTATCGTTCTGCAAAAAGCTTCTGGAAACGTTCAAAGGTATGTCGGGGCAATCGATTACGCCGTTTAAAAGCATCAAAAATTCGGGAATGACTTCCTTTATATTGTCCGCAATAAATACCTGGTTACAGTAAAGCTTAACCTTGCCGCGCTCTAATTCCACTTTGTTTTTAACCTTGGGGAAATAGAGAATACCTTTCAGCTTGAACGGATAGTCCATATCGAGGTGCACCCAGAAAATGGGCGCATCGTAGTCCATAAAAGTATCGGTGTAAAAGTTTTTGTATTCCTCGTCAGTACAATCCTTGGGCGACTTAGCGTACAACGGCAACACGGTATTGAGCGCCGTATCTTTACCGTCGCCTTTGTAATTTACGTAAATATTGTAAGGCATAAACGAGCAGTATTTTTTTACGAGCCCCTTTACTTTGTCCTCGCTTAAAAATTCCTTTTCGTCGTCGCTTACGTGCATTATAATCTTAGTGCCGCGCGTAGCCTTATCGCACGTGTCTATGCTGTAAGTCGAATTCCCGTCGGAAGCCCATTTTACGGCTGCGGCGCCGTCCTTATATGACTTTGTCTCTATTTCAACCAGTTCAGAAACCATATAAGCCGAATAGAAGCCCAAGCCGAAGTGACCGATTATTCCGTCGCCGCCTGCTTTTTCGTACTTTGCAAGGAAGTCGCTTGCGCCCGAAAACGCAATTTGCGTAATATATTTTTCAACTTCTTCCTCGGTCATGCCTATGCCGTTGTCCTCAACGGTCAAAGTTTTGGCCTTCTTGTCAACGCTTATTTTTATGCAATATTCCTCGCCGTACGCTTCTGTCGCCTCACCCATTGTGACCAGCTTTTTGAATTTGGTTATTGCGTCCACGCCGTTTGCGACGATTTCTCTCAAGAAAATATCTTTATCCGAATAGAGCCATTTTTTGATAATGGGCATCATATTTTCGCTTGAAATTTTTATCTGTCCTTCTTTCACCTTTGTTTACCTCCGTTTACTGACGGTATTTATATAAACTTAATTGACTTGCGTTAAACTTTTTCACGCAAATATTTACTTTAAAGTAAATAAAAAGCGCTTCCGCAGTTCTTTGCGGAAGCGCTTGATAATTATAATTTACTTGTTTTTCTTTTCCGCATTTGCAAGCAGGTCGCCGAGGGAAGTTCCTACGGATACGCTGCCTTCGCTCCAGCTAGAAAGCTCCTCGTCGTCGGACTTTCTGGGAGCACGGGTACGCTTACGCTCGCCTTCACCCTCTCCCTTCTCTTCACGGGGCTTTCTTTCGGGCTCTGCAAGGCATGCCTTGATGGAAAGGTTCATTTTCTTAGCTTCGGGGTCGAATGCAACAATCTTTGCTTCTACTTCGTCGCCGACGTTAAGGCAAGTTGCAGGAGTTTCTATTCTCTCGTAGCTTATCTGCGATACGTGAACAAGACCGTCAATACCTTTTTCAACTTCAACGAAAGCGCCGAAAGGAACAATTCTTACTACCTTGCCGTGAATAACTTCGCCTACGTGATATTTATCTGCCGCAAGGTCCCAAGGCTGGGGCTGCAACTGCTTGTAGCCAATGGATACCTTTTTGTTTGCTCTGTCAATCTTCAATATTTTAAAGTGATAGCTCTTGCCGATTTCAAGAACGTCGGTAACCGCCTTGGTACCAGTCCAGGAAAGGTCGGAGATGTGAGCAAGGCAATCGAAACCGCCTACGGAAACGAACGCGCCGAACGCGGTCGCTCTTTCAACCTTACCTTCAACGATGTCGCCTTCGCTTATGGAATCGAAGAACTCTGCGTCTCTTGCGTCTCTTTCAGCCGCCTTAGCCTCGCGCTCTTCCTGCAAAATTACGCGCTGCGAAGCGATAATTTCCTTCTTTCTGTCCTTTTTGATTTCGATTAAACGAAGTCTTAAAGTCTTGCCAACGTATTTGGAAAGGTCCTGCACGAAGCTGGGACGGATTTCCTTAGCGGGTACGAATACGGAATAAGAACCGATTTGACCGGTAAGTCCGCCCTTGTTGGAACCGGTACATTCAATCTGGAATTCCTTGCCCTGTTCTATTTCGGCAATCTGCGCTTCCTCTACTGCGCGTTGCTTGATGAGCTTTTGGGAAAGTTTTAAAGAAGGCTTAAGGTCGACAACCAACAACTCGATAGTATCGCCGATCTTGCTTGCATATTCTTCGGGGTTGTAAACCTCGCAATCAAGCTCGGTCTTGCTCAAAGGAATTTCTTTCTTCGAGAAAGGCAAAAGGATTTGCAGACCGTCTTCAGTAGCTTCCGAAATGGTAGCCGTGACAATCTGACCCCTCTTGAACTTCGATTCGCTGTCAATCTTTGCAACTACGTCTGCCATAGAATTCGTTGCGTTTACTTCTGTGCTTTTTTCTTCCATCTTTAAGAGAACCTCCCGGGTTTGCGCGTTCGGGGTTGACGCCCCTGATACAATACCTATTTTATTAAAATTTTTAATTGTTTTTGAATCAAAATCGTCGGCACTGGCTAACCTTATTACGTTTTTGCAGTTTTCACGGCATATGTCGTAAAGCTTGTTCGTGTTACTGCTGTTTATGCCGCCGATAACCACCATCGCGTCACAAACCGAAGAAAGCCGTTTTGCCTCTTCCTGCCGACCTATAGTAGTATAACAAATAGTTTTAAAAACGGCAACTGATTTTTCACAAAGTTTTTCAATATTTTTTATTATTTTTTCAAATTTCTCTACCGAAAACGTAGTTTGCGCAACAACGCTTACGTTTTTCGCATAAATGCTCGTAAGGTCGGCTTCTTCGCTGTTTATCACCAACGCTGAATTATTGCACCAACCCTGCAATCCTATAACTTCCGGGTGCGTGGGCTCGCCGCATATAACAATCTGCCTGCCTTTCGCGTACTCTTCGTTGACTATTTTTTGAGTGTTATTGACGAATTTGCAGGTACAATCAATATATTTTATATTGCGCTTTTCACATTGCTCGTAATAGCTTAGCGGCACGCCGTGCGAACGGAAAATGACGGTAGCTCCGTCGGGAATCCGGTCAAGACTTTCCACAACGGCTATACCTCTTGCGTTTATTTCCGCCGTTACCTGGGCGTTATGAATTATTTCGCCGAGAATATATGTGTTGTGCGGGTCGATATTCATTGCGGTATCGACCGCGTTTTTTACGCCGCGGCAAAAACCGCTGCTCTTAGCCACGAAAACCTGCATTAAACTTTGTCGCTCTTGATTTTAATTTTATTCTTTTCCATAAAAGCCAGACGCATATTCCACATAGCTTCTCTCAAAATTTTATCGCATTCGTCCAGCTGTTCTTTGGTAATTTTTTTGCCGTAATACTGTCTGAACTCTATAGGGTCGCCGTAAACCACGTGAGTTTTCTTAAAGGGCTTGATTTTAGTAATGCTCACAAACGGAATTATAGGCGTCTGGGTTTTAATCGAGAGAGCCGCGGCTCCGCCGTGAAAAGGCAAGAATTCAGAATAAGTTTTGTTGCGCATACCTTCCGGAAATATATTTATCACTCCGCCGTCCTTTAATATGCGCATAGCGTCCTTGACGGCCTGAATGTCGGTACCGTCTCTCTTTGCCGGAATACACTCGCAAGTTTGCACGAATTTTTTCATTAAGCCACCCTTCCAGAGCTCCGATTTTGCAATGAAATGAATGGGGCGGTCGGTTATCAGAACGGGAAAAACCACGTCAAACAAACTGTAATGATTGCCTATTATAATGAGCGGACCGTCGTTATGCTTTGTAATATTGCCGTGCATTTTACATCGAAAAAACCCGTGCAACAGCTTTACCAGAAAGCGAAGCCGTTTAAAGACCTTTTCGTGTTTTGTGGGTTTACTCTTTTTTTTCATAAAATTTTACTGAAAATTAAATTTTTTCGTGAATTCTGGCAATTATTTCGTCAACTACGGCATCTATCGACATCTCGGACGTATCGATAACAATTGCGTCCGAAGCCTGCTTGAGCGGAGCGACCGCCCTGTTTTTATCCTGAAAATCGCGTTCGTTAATCTCTTTTAAAACTTCTTCAAAAGACTGCTTGGAGCCCTTTGCTTTATCCTCTTCGTATCTTCTCTTTGCCCTAACCTCGGGAGAAGCGGTCAAATAGAACTTGAATTTGCACTTGGGTAAAACGTTGGTGCCTATATCTCTGCCGTCCAGAATACAGGAAGTTTTCTGCGCAATTTCACGCTGAAGCGCCACCATTTTCGTGCGCACGAAGCTGTAAGCCGACACGTAGGAAGCAAGAAGCGACACCTGCGGAGTACGGATAAGTTCGGAAACGTCCTCGCCGTCCAGCATAGTTATTTGCTTGCCGTTCTTGTATTCAACCTTAAGGTTGAGTTTGTTGGTGATATGTTTTACGGCGTCCTTATCGGCATAATCGCCGTTCTCTCTTACGCATTTAAGCGCCAGCGCTCTGTACATTGCTCCCGTATCGAGATAGAGTATGCCCAGCTTTGCGGCAACCAGTTTACAAACCGTACTTTTCCCACTTCCTGCGGGACCGTCCACCGCAACGTTTAACACCGAAGTCAGGTCTTTTCTGAGATTTTTGGCGCCGTTAAGATATACGTGCTCGGGAACAAAATCACCGTCGACCAAAAGCATAACGCGTATGCATTTTTCAAGCGAGCCTTCAATTTCTGGTTCAAGCGAAGAATAGAGCGCGCAGGTTGCAAATCCTGCCTCTCTTGCCGCCTTTGCAGGATAAAACGATTTCAAATCGGCGGTATTTGAAAACATAATACAGATAATCTGTCCGTGTTCAAGATTATTTGCTTTAACGATGCCGTTCAAAAGCTCCTTAACGGCTTCCTTTATTTGTTCGGGGGTATCACGCAAAACGGTTGTTGCGCCTCTGATTGCTTTCATACTTCCTCCAATTTAATTGAATTTCCCGCGGCGTAGCCCGTCGAAAAGGCTATTTGCAGGTTAAAACCGCCGGTTAAAGCGTCAACGTCCAGAACTTCTCCGCAAAAATACAGACCTTTGATTAACTTACTTTCCATAGTCTTGGGATTTATCTGCTTGACGTCTACGCCGCCGCTCGTAATTATCGATTCATCAAACGTGCGTAGCGACGAAACAAGCATATCAAATTTCTTAATTGTTGTCAACAGCGCCGCTCTTTCATTCCTCGAAATGGAATTTACTTTCTTATTAAAATCAATTCCGCTTCTTTTAAGTACTTCGGCAATCAATGAAGACGGCAAAAGTCCTTTAAGCATAACTAATATTGATTTATTAGGAGAAGCTGTAAAATCACGCAAAATTCTGTCGTCGAGCTGCTCTTCCGTCAATGCCGGTTTCAAATCAACGGATAATTTGACGTTATTCAAGTCCAGCCTGTTTATAAAGCTGGATATAGTCAGAATAAGAGGTCCCGATACTCCGAAATGCGTAAACAGAAGTTCACCGAAAAGATTATGAATTTTCTTTTCACCGTAATACACGCTAACACCAACGTTTTTCAGCGCCAGCCCCTGCATTTCGGCAAAATATTTTCCTTTTAAATTCAAACCGCATAACGCCGGTCTAACTTCAACAATTTTATGTCCGCACTCCTTTGCGAATTTAAGCCCGTCACCTGTCGAACCTGTCAACGGATAGCTGACTCCGCCTGTGCAAACTATAACTTTATCAAACGAAATAGCGCTATTATTTACAATTATGTCTGACACAGTACTGTTTAAAACTTCTATTTTATCAACTTTTGTGTTAAATTTGAACTTAACGCCTGCGTTCTTGCATAAATTTTCAATACACTTGGTTACGTCGCTTGCCTTATCGCTTACAGGAAAAACCCTGTTACCTCTCTCTATTTTTAGCTGCAGTCCGCCGCTTTCGAAAAGCGCCATAGTGTCGTCAGGCGAAAATGAATAGATTGCACCGGTAAGAAATTTCGGGTTGTTTACCACGTTTTGCAAAAATTCCTGCGGCAAAACGGCGTTTGTAAGATTACAACGCCCCTTTCCCGTTATATATATTTTTTTACCGCATTTTTCGTTCTTTTCGAATACGGTTACGTCGTTTCCGTTTGCCGCGGCGGCATACGCCGCCATCAGTCCCGAAGCGCCCGCACCTATTACTGCAACTTTCATATTTTACTAAAATAAACGACGGAAACATTAAACTTGCTCCCGTCGCAAAATTATTATACAGGATAAACCTTGTTGGGGTTTTTAGCCATATCGCTGTCAACCAGCGTTTGCTTAGCCTTGCGCCACTTGAAGAAATTGGTGGATACTTCGGGGAACAATGCGTAAGACAATACGTCTTCTTCCTTTTCATAGAAGCCGTCGGCTTTTACTTTTTCCGTAAGCTCAGCCATCTCGTCACTAATCAAATCAGCAGGGCGGCACGTGATAATCTCTTCACCGTTTTTAGTGCACTGTTTAAGCAAGTTCTTGTTGATTTCACCGGGCACTTTGCCGTATTTGCCGAGAAGCAAATCCTTATACTGCGCCGTGATGGTCTTATACTTACCCATAAGTACGTTCCACACCGCCTGCGTGCCGACAATCTGGCTGGACGGAGTAACCAACGGAGGATAACCGCAGTCTTTACGAACCAAAGGCACCTCGGCAAGACATTCGGTAAGCTTATCTTCCTGCCCTGCCTGCTTCAACTGACTGATAAGGTTTGAAAGCATGCCGCCGGGAACCTGATATAAAAGCGTGTTAATATCAATTTTTCTTACCTTGGGATTGAGGAAGCCGTCTTTTTCAAGTCTTGCGGCAACGCCGTTAAAGTGCTTGATTATAGGCAAAAGTTTTTCGATTTCTATGCCCGTATCGTATTCCGTGCCTTTAAGCGTTGCAACCAAGGGTTCGGTTGCAGGGTTGGAAGTTCCGTTACCCAAAGGTGAAAGCGCACAGTCAACTATGTCGACACCTGCCTGAATAGCCATAAGGTTAATCATATCGCCCGTGCCCGACGTGTTGTGGGTATGCAAATGCACCTTGGTTTCGGGACGAAGTTCCGCCTTAATCTTACTAATAAGCTCGTAAGTTGTAAAAGGCAACAACAGGTTTGCCATATCCTTTATGCAGATATTGTCGGCGCCCGTGTCCTCCAACTGCTTTGCAAGCTTAACGAAGTAATCGGTCGTGTGTACGGGGCTCGTCGTATATACGACGGTTGCCTCGCATACGCATTTGCCGCCCTTACCGTACTTCTTAATAGCCTTCATCGAAGCTTCAAGATTTCTCGGGTCGTTGAGTGCGTCAAATACTCTTATTACGCCTACGCCGTTTTCAATAGATTTTTCTACAAATTTTTCTACAACGTCATCCGCATAATGTCTGTAACCGAGCAGGTTTTGCCCTCTCAGCAGCATCTGTATGGGGGTCTTTTTGAGGTATTTCTTTAAATTCTTAAGTCTGTCCCAAGGGTCTTCGTTCAAAAACCTTAAACAGGAATCGAACGTTGCGCCTCCCCAGGCTTCAAGCGAATAGTAACCAATTTCGTCCAAAAGGGGCAAAACGGGCTCCATTTCCTCGAATTTCATACGGGTTGCCGCCTGAGACTGGTGCGCGTCCCTGAGTATTGTATCGGTAATTAGTACCTTCTTTCCTTCCATTTTCAATTTCTCCGATTAAACGATTATTGACGAAACCGCCGCCGTTACGGCAGTGCCGTTTACGTATCCGCCGAAGCATGCAAGCAATACGCCCGCCGCGATAGCCGAACCTATAACGCCCGCTACGTTGGGTCCCATTGCATGCATTAGTAAGTGGTTCTGAGGGTCGTATTCCCTGCCGACGTCCTCCGAAATTCTTGCCGCCATTGGAACAGCCGAAACGCCTGCGGAACCTATCAAAGGATTTATCTTTCCCTTCGTCACCTTGCACATAATCTTTGCAACAAGCAAACCGCCTATTGTGCCGCAGATAAATGCGAACAAGCCGAGCATTATTATATACAAAGTCTGAACCTGCAGGAATAACTCACCCTTAGCCTTGCAGCCTACAGCCACGCCGAGGAATATGGTAATCGTATTCATAAGTCCGTTCTGAGCCTGAGACGACAGCCTTTCAACTACTCCCGATTCTCTGAACAGGTTGCCGAGCATCAGCATACCCAACAGAGGTACCGACGACGGCAATATCAATCCCACAACCAAGGTTACGATTATGGGGAAAAGTACCTTTTCCACCTTGCTTACCTGGCGAAGCTGCTTCATTTTTATGGTACGCTCTTTCTTAGTTGTCAAAAGTCTCATAATAGGCTTCTGAATTATTGGAATGAGCGCCATATACGAGTATGCCGCAATGGCTATCATTGGTATGAAATCGCTTGCCAGTTTGGAAGTTACCATTATTGCGGTAGGGCCGTCTGCACCGCCGATAATAGCGATAGACGCAGCTTCCGCCACGGAGAATCCGAGCAGAACCGCAAGAATAAACGCAATGAATATGCCGAGCTGGGCGCCTGCACCTATAAGCATACTCTTGGGATTTGCAATCAACGGACCGAAATCGGTCATACAGCCGATTCCAAGGAAAATCAGCGGAGGATAAATAACTTTATCTACGCCGAAGTACAGATACCACAAAAGACCCTTGTCTACTACCGCATCATAACTCTCGTTTAGTACGAACGAATAGTCGAATACGTCTTTAAACTTTGTAATGCCCTCGACGACGTCACACTGAATATAGCCCTGCAAATTAAAAGTTTGCGCAAACTGCGCATAGCCCATCTGCGAGGTGATTCCACCCAAAAGGTCGCTATAGCTTGCGTAATATGTAACCGTATTGTCGCTAAGATATCCCGAACGGATAAAGATAAAGTGTTCGGCGATATTTTCGGCATTCAGATACTGGGGGTCAACGTAAACCGCAACGTTTTCCAATTTATCGTATATGCCGAGCTTCAACGTCGTATCCGCAGGATGCGTTCCCCAAAGCGTGGGTTCCGCACCGGGCAGATTTATTAAGAACATGCCGAATGCTATCGGCAACAGCAACATAGGCTCAAACTTTTTTACTATTGCAAGATACATTAAAATGAACGATATCAGCAGCATGACGTAATTCTGCCAGCTTCCGTTCATAAATCCCATATCGTAAAAAAGATTGACGAAAATCGAGCCCATACCGCTACTTTCTAGTAACGAACTAAGCATTTTTCCTCCGATTAACCGATAACCGCAAGAACGGCGTTGGTTTCTACGTTAGCGCCCTTTACGACCGAAACGGTAACTTTGCCGTCGCAGGGAGCCGTAATATCGTTGTCCATTTTCATTGCTTCCAGAACGATTATGGGCTGGTCCTTCTTAACCGTGTCGCCGTCGTTTACCAAAATCTTTTTGATAAGACCGGGGAAAGGCGAAAGAACCTTTTCAGCGTTTGCATTTACGGCTTTGGGAGCCGCAGCGGGTGCGGCGGCTGCAACGGGCGCGCTTACTACGGGAGTAACGCTTTCGCCCTCGCCCACTTCTTCTACGCCTACGGAATAACTTTTACCGTCGATAGTAACAACAAAATTACGCATTAATATTTCTCCTTATAATCTCTTAATTCTCTTAACCGTGAATTGGCATTTTTCTTCTTTTTCCTGATAGTAAGCCATAATCGCGGCAATTATAGCGGCTTTTACCTCGTCGGGAATTTCGTCGCCGGCGGTATTAATTTCCGTAGAAGCTCCTTCGGGCTTGTCACCCTTGACCTTCTTCTCACGCTTTTTGGTCAAAAATTCAAGATTGTTGGTCTTGCGCATAATCAAGCCGACCAGCCAGATTATCCCGATAATTATAACAATACCGACAAAAACGACGACAAAACCGATTAAAGCGTAAAGCGCCGCTTCGCCGAAGTTATCAAAATAAAAGCTTTCGGGCGATTTCTGCTGACCTGCCCAATTCGAACCGTCACCGGGCAAAATCGCCAATAAATTACTTAACATACTTTCCTCACTTAATCAGCATCTGCAATGACGCAATAAGGTATTGTCTTACAAATGCAGGCTCAATTATGTTATCGATATAGCCGCCCTTAGCCGCATTTACGGGGTCGGAATTTTCGTCGGCATACTTTTCGGCAAGTTTATTCTTGTCGGCTTTACCGCTGCCGGCAAGCTCTATTTCAGCGCCCTGAGCGCCGTCAAAGAGAGCAATTTTGGCATTAGCAAACGCGTACGTAAAGTCGTAACCCATTGATTTAGCAGCAAACAGCGTGTAGCCTAATCCTACCGCTTTATTATAAACGACAGAAATCTTTGCGCTGTTCATGCAGTTTAAAATGCTTACGTACTCGCAAAGCTCCTTTATTACGGGGCTGTTTGCGACCTCGGGAGTTTCCTTTATGCCGAGCGTATTGACAAAGGTTATATAGGGCAGATTGTAGCCGCAGGCAAGCGTTGCAAAATCGTTGAGCTTTCTCGCTTTGCCGGGGCAAAGCTTTACGCCCTCCTCGTTATCGAAAATCACAGCAGCAACCGATATACCGCCTATTCTTGCAAGATAGCATTTAACTTCGGTGCAAGCGCCGGCACCAAGCTCGATAGCCGTTCCTTTATCGAAAACGTTGAGCAAAGTCTTGACGTCCGCCTTTTTATTGAGTGTGGAAATGGAATTGTTGAGCTCGTCACAGTCGGTTACCGCAATATTTACGAATTGGTTAAGAAGAGTAATTTTGCTCTTGACTTCGGCAAGGTCTTTGACGGTGAAAGTAGTTAAACCGGTCTTGTTGAGAGCCGCCGCGCCGCCCACCTTTTCCTTGGGCAGATTTTCACCGCCGGCAGCGGTTATAACCAACGGGCTGTTTGCCGCAAGCACGGACTTTTTATCGATAAAGAAATTGAAATCGCAAACGCCGGCAAGCATAGCAATCTGACCATAAACTTCGCCGTTTACAACCAGGTACTGCGGAATGCTGTCCTTAAGCTGGGTTGCCTTTAAAATAAGCGAAGCAAGCCCTTCCAGAACGTTTACACCCTCGCCCACTCTCACGCCGAGAGAGGACAACAAATAGATGACTGGCGAGCCGTTCTTTTCAGCCTGTTCAAGACATTTAAGCATCTTTTCGCAGTTGGCCTTGCTCACGCCGCCGTTCAGAACGGCGCTGTTCTGCGCTATTATGTAATAAGGAAAATCCTCAATCGTCGCAAAACCGCATACAACGCCTTCGCCCTCGGCACTTCCGTCGTAAAACTCGCTTTCGGAAAACGAGAATGAAGAGAGCTCGACAAAACTGTTCTTATCGACAAGTGCGTCAATCTCTGCACGGATTGTTTTACCCGCGGCGAAAAGCTGTTGTTTTCTTGCCTGTAATAATTTAATTTTATCCACCGAAAAACTCCTGATGATAAATTTTTACCTATATAATTTTATCAGTCAAACGTGAAAAAATCAACTGATTTTAAACTTATTTTATAAATAAAAAACCTTCCGGACGCGATTGTCCGAAAGGTATAAATTCCGTTATTTATTCCTCTTGCTTTTAATCTTGAATTTACTCTTTAAAAAGGCGTCGATTTTATCCGAATATTTCCAGACAAGCCAGAACGCTGCAACTACAGCCGAGGCAAGAATTATCCAGATTAAAATACCCCACCAGGTGTTAAACGGTATCAATTGAAGCGAAAACGACGTTGTAAGAACCGAAATCGCCCTGGTGATTATTATCATTATTATAAAGTATAGCCACGTTATCGACGACAGTCCTGCGACAAAACACAGGATATCGTCGGGAAAGAGCGGCAGTAAAAACATAATCGACAGCAACAGATAGTCCTTGCCTTTAAGCTTTTTAAGCCACTTATCCAAATCGTCTTTTCCCACTATCCCGCAGACGGCGTTATAACCGATTACCCTGCCTATTGCATACGCGACGCCCGCACCTAAAAAGATTCCTATAAAGCTGAAACGCG
>CAMWWA010000001.1 GCA_947177825.1 uncultured Clostridia bacterium | reverse complement strand
TGAGCTTTTCGAAATATTTCTTGCCGACTTCCATAACGACGTCGGAGAACATCTGGATAAATCTTCTGTAGCAGTCCCAAGCCCAGCGGGGGTTGCCCGACTTTGCGGCAATGGTGTTTACAACCGTTTCGTTAAGACCGAGGTTCAAGATGGTGTCCATCATGCCGGGCATGGATGCGCGCGCGCCCGAACGAACGGAAACCAAAAGAGGATTTTCCTTGTCGCCGAACTTCTTGCCGCAGACCTTTTCCATCTTAACGATATATTCCATAATCTCTTTCTGGATATCGGGGTTAATCTGTCTGCCGTCCTCATAGTACTGTGTGCAGGCTTCGGTAGAGATTGTAAAGCCCTGCGGAACGGGCAAACCGATATGCGTCATTTCCGCAAGGTTTGCGCCCTTGCCGCCCAAGAGATCTCTCATCTTTGCATTACCTTCGGTGAAAAGGTAGCAATATTTTTTTGCCATAAATTTCCTCCTGAATTACGTTTAGTTTTCTGACCTTTTTATTATAAACCATTGCGTGCGCTTTTTCAAGTACTTTAAGGAAAATTTTTACAATAACGGTAAAAGAAAGAGCGCTGGAATTCAGCGCTCTTTTTTGTTGTATTTTTCGTTGAGACGGTCTATTTTGTCTATGTCGGTGGAATCGTTATGCGGTATGGGCTTCCATTCCACTTTGGTAAACAGGGCAACCAGCGTTATGGGCATATTCAGAAGGTCGAAAAGCGGAAACGCGAACATATACAAAATCTTTTTTGCGGGGTGGCAGACAATGCGCTTCCACTCGCATATCACCACGGGAATAACCTGTATAAAGGTGACTATGTACAGCTGTATTACGGATTTTGCAACCGCAATTCCCAGGTTTGCAAACGCGGTGCCCACGGGCGTATCGGTAACCACGCTTACGGTCAGTATTGCGGAATAGTACATAATCTGCCATACGAAAAGAATAAGCGCCGTGGGGAATAGCTGCCAGAATAAATCGTAGTACGTGAACTTGCGCTGAAAGACGTTCTGTCCGGTGCGCCCTTCCGCCCTCCTTCTGTTGCTGCTTTCGGGCGTTAAAAAGTTTTTGAAAATCTTGCCGATATGCGAAACGAAAGTGAGCAAAATACCCTTAGACCAACGTACGCGCTGACGCCACATCGTCTTTACGTCGGTGGGCTGTTCGTCGAAAAATTCCGCGTCCTGACAGAAAACTACCTGATAGCCATTCAAAACGCTGTCGGCGGTAAACTCGTTATCCTCGGTAATGAGTTCCCAGCGCCAGCCGTCTTTAAGAATTTCGCTTGCCACCAAATAGCCCGTGCCCGTTACCATACAGGAAAAATTAAATTTGCTGCGCGGTATGTGCAGGGTGCGGGTGTTTCTGTATTGGTGATAGCCGTAGCTTGCCGAAATGATATTCGTATCGAAGTTTTTTACGTTTCTGTACGAGGTTACTATTTTGTTTCCGTTATCGAACGCCTTGTTCATTTCGTAAACGTAGTCGTGCGCCAGAAGGTTGTCCGCGTCGAAAATAAAGTATCCGTCGAACGCAAGCATACCGTAATCTTTTTTAATATTTTCGGTAAGGAATTTAAGCGCGTACCCCTTGCCTATCTGCCTGTCGTTGAAACGCTCGTACACTATACAGCCCAGCTGACGGCAGACCTCCGCCGTGTCGTCGGTGCAGTTGTCCGCAACCACGAAAACGGTGAGCTTGTCAGCGGGATAATTCTGCTTTAATATACTTTCTATAAGGTTGCCTATTACCTTGCTTTCGTTGCGCGCGGCAATTAAAAAGGCGTATGTATGCTCGTTTTTCGCTTCGGGATATTTAACGCGTAAAAACAGCCCGGCTATCATATAGACCGTTCTGTACAGCAGGAACAGACCGAATAGCGCGGTTATTACGGTGTTAATAAAATTGATTATATCCGCCGCCGACAGGTTGGCGTAATCGTAAGTAAATAAATCCAACATACGTCTTTCGTCAAATCAGTTTTATGTATTCCGACAGGCTTAAACAGCGCGCGTCGGTCTTATAGATGAGGTATTCCTTTAAAAGCTTTAAGGCACGTTTTTTGCCGTCGTCCGTAGCTTCACCCTCCGCCTTGCCGTCAGCCGCGCAAAGCGTTTTGAAGGTGCTGCCGCTTGCGCCCGCACCCGCTCCGCAGTCCCAGCAAAGAAAAGTGCCCGTATCGAGATTGAAGCGCAATTTCTCGGCGTCCGCAAGATTTGCGCCGCATTGCGGACAGTGGTTGAGCGAAACGCCGTAGCCCGCTCCCCTGAGCGCGGAAAGAAGGAATTTGACCAGGGCAAATCCCTCGTCGCCCGAACACATTTCGGAAAGCGCCCTTACGCAGTCGGAAAACAGTGCGCCGCTTTCGTCGCCTTCGTAGGTCAAGGCTATTGCCGTTTCGCACACGGCGCAGGCGGCGTAAAATTTGTTTACGTCGGTACGCAGCTCGTAAAAGCTTTCGCACTCGCTTGCCTGCGTGACGGTGTATCTGCCTCCGCGCTCGGCAAGAATATATTCCGCAAAACAAAAGGGCTGGGCGGCAAATTTAAGCTTTGCGCCCGCCTTTTTAACCCCCTTTATGCCGGCGGTTATCTTGCCCCTCTCGGCAGTTAAAAGAGTGAGTATTTTGTCGTTGTCCAGATAGTCGGTTGCGCGCAGCATCAGCGCGTTGACCTTTACGTTATCCATACCGGAAAATTACTTATTTCCTTTGAGTTCTTTATACAGCATATAGTAGCTTACGGAGCCCGTCTTTTCGAACATTTTCCAGGCAAGCTCGGCAGCGTCGTTATCCCTTTCCCGCATAGCGCCCTCCTTTTACAAATAGGGTGTGCGGCTTTTTACAAATTATTACTGCGATTTTTTGCCGTAGCCGAAGCTTTCCATAAGCGAGGGGCGGTCGCGCCAGTCCTCCTTGACTTTAACGTAGGTCGTTAAGAACACCTTTGCGCCCAAAAACTTTTCCATATCCTTGCGCGCAAACGAGCTTACTTCCTTTAACGCCGCGCCCTGTTTGCCTATTAAAATCGCCTTGTGGTTGGACTTTTCGCACACGATATCCAGGTTGATATCGTAAACGCCGTTTTCCTGTTTTTCGAAAGTATTGATTATTATTGCAACGCCGTGCGGAATTTCCTTGTCGAACTTTAAAAGAATTTTTTCGCGCATAATTTCGGAAATCATAAACCTTTCGCTCTTATCCGAAACTATGTCGTCCTCAATTACCTTGTCGCCCTCGGGAAGCTTGTCCACAATTGCCGAAACCAGCTTTTTAAGGTTTATGCCCTTGCGCGCGGAAACGGGGTAAACGTCGCACTCCACGCCCTCCTCGTAAAGCCTTTTAACGTCCGCGGGGATATTTTCGCGCGGCATTATGTCTATCTTGGTATAGGCGATTATGACGGGGATTTTTCCCTGCGAAAAGCGCTTCATAAGCTCTATATCGCTATCCGTCAGCCCTGCGTGACCGTCGTGAACGTATACGATAAGGTCAACGCCCTTCGCCGTCGTTTCCGCCGTCTTGGACATCATCTGCGACAGCGCGTTTTTAGCCCTGTAAATGCCGGGCGTATCGACGAAAACTATCTGATAGTCGGGCTCGGTTATTATGCCCATAATCGCGTCGCGCGTGGTCTGCGGCTTGGGTGAAACTATTGCAACCTTTTCGCCGACCAGCACGTTTACAAGCGTTGATTTGCCCGCGTTGGCTTTGCCTATTAAAGCTACGTATCCGCTCTTCATTCACTCCCTCGTCAGGTGCATTTTTGCAAGCACCTTTTCTTCCATTGCGCGCATTACGGGCTTGTCCTCTTCGGTCATATGGTCGTAACCCAACAAGTGGCACACCCCGTGCGCGGCAAGGTAGTTAAGCTCCCTTTCGTAAGGGTGACCGTACTCCTCCGCCTGCTCCTTGGCAACCTCCGTACAGATTGCAACAGAGCCTAAAAACAGCACGCCGTCCCCGTCGATATCGAAGGGAAAGTCCTTTGCTTTAAGCTCCCTTCCGCATATGCCGTCCAGAGTGGGGAAAGACAGCACGTCGGTCACCTTGTCGGTTTTGCGGAACTCGCAATTAAGCCGCCGTATTTCCTGCTTGTCCGTAAAAACAATTTCCAGCGCAAGCGGACAGTCGGCGGCAACCTCGCCGCCGAACGCCTTAGCAAGCGCTGAAAAATCGTATTCTTCGCAATATATATCCAGTTTGGTCATTATTTCCGCCGTCAGTTCTTCTTGCCGATTTTGATTTTGGGATAGGCGATTCTCGAATGGTATACGCCCGAAAGCGACTGCGCTATGGTGCGGCTTATTATAGTCAAATCGCGCATCGTAATGTTGCAGTCAACGAACTGGTCGAGGTTAATTCGCTCCTCGATAAGGCTGCCGACAAGCGCCTCGATATTGGCGGGCGTTCTGTTTGCAAGCGAGCGCGTTGCCGCCTCCGCCGCGTCTACTATCATTATAATAGCCGCTATTCTCGTCTGGGGAACGGGTCCCACGTAGGAATAGTTTGCCATGCTTATCTCGCCGTCGGTCATTTTAAGCGCCTTGGCATAGAAGTATTTAATGGGCAGCGTGCCGTGGTGCTGAATGGCTACGTCGGCAAGAAATTCGGGCAGGTGCTGCTTCTTTATCAGCCTTGCGCCGTCGCGCGTGTGCGAACGGATTATGTCCGCCGAAAGCTCGGGCGAAAGCTCGTTATGCATATTGTAATCCGTCTGGTTCTCGGTGAACATATCGGGCTTGACAATCTTACCCACGTCGTGATAGTAAGCCGCCGCACGCGTAAGTTCGCTGTCTTCCCCTATCGCGTTGGCGCACGCCTCCGCAAGCTGGGAAACGACTACCGAATGGTTGAACGTGCCGGGCGCCACCTGTTTAAGCTTTTTGATAAGCGGCGCGGTGGGCGCTGTGATTTCGCGCAGACGGTATACGGTGAGCTCCGCGAATATCAGCTCGAATACGGGCAGCAAGACCATAAACAGCAGCGTGCTGAACAGTGCGCCGAGTGCGCCGTAACCGAGCAGAATCCACTCGAAAGTGCCGCTCTGCGAAATGAGAATTTCCATTATGCCTATTATGAGTTCGATAGGCACGAGCAGGATGAAAACTATCATAATGCTCTGTAATCTCGTCTTTATCTTGTGGGAAATAAATACGACCATCGTGCCCGCGCAGAAGGTGATTAAAAGTCCCGCGCAGTACTGCCACATCTCGGCGGAAACCGCGTCTACGAGGTTGATATTGATATCCATTATGAATATCAGAATGGTGTTGATTATATTCAAAAACATTGCCTGGCGCCTGCCCAGCAGGGTTGCGCACATTATCGCAAAGAAGCCGAACGGACGGGCGTGAGGGTCGATATATTTGCCGAACACGAAGTTCAGAAACAGCGACAAATCGATAAGCGCGAACGTTTCGATAAGCCTTATTATATTGGCTAAAATTTCGCTGCTTTCGAAGTACAGATATCCGTATGTAAGTACGGACAAGAAGATTACCGTCGCAACGACGAAAACAACTTTGCTGGGATTATTGATTATATAATCTATTGCGTGCGTCGTCTGATTGAGCTCAATCATAAGGAAGGCTATTGCCAACAGTATTATGACGTTGAGCGCGAACATCAGCAATCCCAGCCACGCCGCCTTTTTAGTCAGTCTGGTTTTCAATTTTATTTCTCCCGGCGCTCTCCTTGTCGTAAGCGCGCACAATGCGCATAACCAACGTGTTGCGGACAACGTCTTTATCAGTAAGATTTATTACGGAAATGCCCTCCACTTCTTTCAGCAAGCCCGTCGCGTGGATAAGTCCGCTCTTCTTGCCTTCGGGCAAATCGATTTGCGAAGCGTCTCCCGTTATGACCATCTTGCTTCCGTCACCTAGACGGGTGAGGAACATTTTCATCTGCTCTTTCGTCGTGTTCTGGGCCTCGTCCAGTATTATGAACGCGTTGGAAAGCGTGCGGCCGCGCATATACGCAAGCGGAGCAATCTCTATTGCACCCCTCTCCATAAGCTTGGTGTAGCTCTCCACGCCCAGCATCTCCTGCAGCGCGTCGTAAAGCGGACGTAAGTAGGGGTCTACCTTTGTCTGCAAATCGCCGGGAAGAAAGCCGAGTTTTTCGCCTGCTTCCACCGCGGGACGCGTTAAAATAATCTTTTCCGCCTGCTTCTGCTTCATTGCCTGCACCGCAAGGCATACCGCAAGATAGGTCTTGCCCGTACCTGCCGGACCGACGCCGAATACGACGGTGTTTTTCTTTATTGCGTCGACGTAGGCCTTCTGCCCCACCGTCTTGCATTTTATCGGTTTACCGCGGAAGGTTACCCCCACCGTGCCCGACGACAGTTTGGTTATATCCGAAGCCCTGCCTTCCTTGGCAAGCTCTATGCAGTAAACCGTTCTTCCGCTGTCAACGCGCTCGCCGTTTTCGGCAAGCACCATAAGGTTTTTTACGACCTCCTTGGCGATATGCACGTTTTCGTCGGGACCGGAGATAATTATATCCAGCTGGTCGACGCGGCAGACGACTTTAAGCTCGCGCGAAATCGCGCTCAGATTCTCGTCAAACGTGCCGAGTACTTTTGAAAGCTCGTCGATATTCGCGGCGGTTACTCTTCTTTCGATATCCAATAAAACACCTCTTCGGTTTATTCCATATTTATGGCGACCGTTTGTATGTACGAAAAAGTCACGTCGTATTTGACTCCGCCGTCGCACGGCGCAACCGTGTAGCTTTGCGAAACTATTCTGTCCGAATAGAGCGCCGCGGCTTTTAACGCCTTCTGCGCGTTTTCCTCGCTCTCCTTGTCGTAATAGAGCGAAAGGCTGGCGCTTGCCGTGATTTCGGCAAACCCGACGGCAAGGCAGGGATTGCTTTCGCCTTCTTCGGTCAGCTCGTACGCACCGATAAGCACGTCGCCCGCGTTGACCTTATCGCCCTGCGCCCTTTCCGCCGTGCCGCAGATTGCGACTATTCGGTAAACTTCGCCGGAAACGTCCGCCTTTAGCGGCTGGTAGTTGACTCTGGCGGTATGCTCCTCCTCGGTACGCACGTCTATTATAAGATATGCACCTTCGCGCTGAACGGAGCAGAAATTGACGTCGGGCAGGGCTAAAATTTTTGCCTGCATCAAAGGGGCGTCAAGCTTTTTGCAAAGCGACCACTCGCGCGCGCCGCATTCGTTTGCGATAGAAATAATCTGTCCGCTTAAATACGAGCCGTTGCCCGTGACCTTTATGCGCATTACGACGTTGCCCGAAACGACTGCCGCCGCGGTGAAAACCAACGCGCCGATTACCAGACCGAACCGCCTTTTTAAAAAGGTTACGGCCCTGGTTTTTGCGCTGTGCCGCTTTACGGTAATATTATAACACGGGTGTGAAAAAATTGCAAAAACTTTTTCCGAATATTCTTGTAACACGCCGAAAGTGAGCGTTGAACCGTGCTTTTTAAGCTTAAATACCGCAATATTTGCCTTTGTCAGCTTCTTTAATGCGGTTTCGGGCGGACAGGTGATTGAAAATTCGACGATATTATTCAAAGCTTACCCCCGAAATATTACCGCGAATGAACAAATCCTGCTGAAAATACTTGTCTATTATAAGCTTTTCGCCCACAACTGTCAACCGCATCTTGTTAAGCGCGAGTACTATGCGCTCGGGCGAGTAGTCCTCCACGCGCTTTACCGATTTGAAATATCCGCCGAACGAGGGAATTACCGTGAACGACTTATCCAAATCCGCGCCCGCTTCCCTTAAAATCTGCTGCAAAAGTTTCATATGATAGTTTATGCTTAATCGGCGGTAAATATTAAAGCGCGCGGCTTTTTAAAAGCCGCGCGCTCCGCATTTTGCATTTATTTTGAATTAAGAATAACTTAAAGTCAATTCTATATTACCAGAAACGTTTTGCGTGTTCATTAAAGTTGACTTCAGATTACCGCGCTTGGTATTTTTATCCTTACCCGTAATTTCAGCCGCGTTGACGTATATAACGTAAGTTATATCGCCCGTAACTATCGTAAGCTCGTCGTTTGCGATACTGAACTCAACCTGCCCCTCGTACACGGAGATAGTCGTAACGTTTGCGGCAGAGCCTGAACCGCCGTTTATCCTTATGCCTTCGGAGGGCTTCACGCCGTTGGTTATAACGTGAACTCTGTTGGTGTCGGTAAAGCCTCTTTTTAACTTAATCGTGAGGTCAAACGTTGCCTTTTTAACCCAGCTTGCCGTGTAAATCAGCTTGCCGTTCACCTCTTCCGAGCTCCACCCTACGAAATTGTACGTCGCGTGCGTGGGTTCGGGAAGATTTATATCGTCTCCGTCCATAGGAACGTTCATAGGCGTGAGAGTATTTGCCGCTATATCCGTGCCGAACATACTGAAAGCAAGCTTGCTGTCCACGTAAATTTCAGCCGTCTTTTTGTAAGTAACGACGTAGGTCAAAGTAGTCCTGCCGTTTTCGACCGCCGCGGTTACGGTGTAATCGCACATATACGTTATACCGCCCTTCGTGAAGCTCATATTCGCAAGCCCCGCTTCAAGCGCCTTGTTGACCGTCGTTTCGTAAACGCTGCCCTCGTACGCGCCTGCGGTTACGTAGGGGAAATAGCCGCCGAGAACGCTTTCAACCGCCTCGGTCGTAAGCGTGCTGCCGACTACGCCGTTCAAATGCACGTTCACTTTATAGTCTACGTACTGCCAACTGCCCTTGGAATAAGCCGCGCCGCCGTTATCGCCGATATAGAAGTTATAGCTTACAATCTTGTTGACGTATCTGAAATGCTTCCACTTGCCGCCGTTTGCAACTATATTGTTATAGTAAACCTTAAGCGCCGTCTGTTCATCGTTACCGCTTACGGAGCAGCCGTAGAAAGGCATGGTCTGGTTCTTTCCGTCGCTGCCTTCGAAGGTTACCGTTTGAGCAAGGAACACAGCCGATTGCATATCAACGTTGTCGAGGAAGGCGTTTGCGCCGACCGTTACGATATTTTCGGGAACTACCACGCTGACGATAGGTTTACCTTCGGTATTAGCGAAAGCGTTTGCCGCTATCGCCGTTACGGGGTAGCCGCCTATCTCGTTTTCGAGCACGAGCGTGTTGCCCTTTACGGAATAATAATCGTTGAAGCCCGCCGCTCTTCCGCTTGCCGTGTAGGAAAGCGTATCCGCGTTGAACGTGTACTTGACGTAATTTATAATAATTTCGCTCTTTACGAACGTGCCGTAGATATGTATGGTCGTCTGCGTGCCGTCTATTACGTCGTTTGCACCGACGGGCGTTCCGTCCTCATAGGCGGGAACCTGCACGGTTTCCAGCCCCGTAACGGATACGGGAACCTTGTCGCCGACGAACGAATTTACTACGTGCTCCTCGCTGCCGTTGTGAACAACCACGCTTACGCTCTTTGCCGTGATTGCGTAGACGAGCGTATCGCCGTTCATTATAAACTGCGTGCCGCTCAGTCCGCCGTTGTCGTCGGTGGTATACAGCAGTCGGTCGGTCTTAGCCGCGTCGGCGTATACGGGCGCGTCGTTATCGTAAAGATATACGGTGGAGCCGTGTCTTACTTCCATCTCCTGCTTTTCGCCGTTCAGTCCCACAACGGTGAGCTTGTGCGAATAGAGAACGTTGGAATATTCGGTAGTGAACGTATAGCCGTTGCTGCCGCCCGTTACCGAGAAACAGCCGAACTTCTGGTCGTAACCCTGTTCGGGCTTCTTTACGAAATAATCGAAGTCGGGAAGGTTATTTGCATTTTCCGCTTCCGCCATTGCCTTGCCGTACAAATCGGGTGCGGTCTTGCCGCTTTCAAGAGTCGTGCCCGTCGCGTACTCTTCCGACCAGTCGCATTCAAACTTTAGATTTGCTTTAAAGGTTACGTAGCTTTGAATTGCGCCGCTCGCCTTTACGCTGTCAAGACCTGCATCCGTGCGCGTTATCGCCGCGTTGAGCTTGGTGAGCACGCCGTTGGTTACCGCGCCTGCGTTGAGCGCGAATCCGTAATAGTTGTCGTATACGCCCAAATCGCTTTCCATAGCGGAGTAATCGCCGAACACAGCCGTCTGTCTGCCGTCCGTCATAACGCGGAGCGCGTCGACGAAATCGTACATGGAAATTTCCTGTTCGGTCTTCTGCTCTGTCTTGTTATACAGATAAACGTCCTGCGTGGTGGTCAGTCCCGAGCTGACGTCAGCCTTGACGAAGCTCATTATGAGGTCCCATCCGCTTATCTTGAACAGCCATTCAAGAACGGAGTTCTTGGAAAGCATATGGTCCATGAAATAGTCGAAGGTCATTATCTTGTATTCGGGCGTTGAAGTGTTCAGCCCTCTTGCAAGAGTGAGCAGTCCGTTGCGGTAGGTTATGCCTGCCGTACCCTCGGCAATACCCATACCCAGAACCTTGGTTTCCTTGACGTGCATTACTGCGTTGACGACAAAGCCGCTCTCGTCGTCGATACCCGCCGTTACCGTTATGGTATCGATATTGACGTCAAGCATATTTACTATTCTTGCGGTTATGCTGCCGCTGAGCGTGTATTGGCTGCGCAGCTCGCCGTCCTTGGTTGCAACCTTTACGAGGTCCTGAATGAGCGAGGGTAAGAATTCTATCGAGATATAGTCCGCTCTTTCGAATTTGGAGTAGTCGCGCCTTGCCGTCAGCTCGGATGAGAGCGAAATCCATTCCTTCAGCTCCTCGTTGCCGTCGGCGTTAGTCACCAGCGTCTTGCCGCTCGTCTTCATAGAGTGGCTATTGTGGTTTATAACCGCCTCTACCGTGCCGAGCTTGCCCGTGTTGAAGCCGAGCTGGCTGACCAGATTGTCAAGGTCGATAGTCGCCGTAAGCACGCCTTCGGTTTCGGTTGCGACAACCGCATTGCTGAAATTGAAATCGAGTATGTTGGTAAGCAATGCTGCAATTTTGCCCTTCGCATCGTCGCTGATAACGACCTCGGGTTTGCTTTCGCTTACACCGCTTTCGGCTTCTTCCGCATTGCCGCCGGTTGCAAGAAGTCTGCCCAGAACTTCAAGAATATTGGTATTGTTGAGCGTATCGAAAAGCACTTCGAAGGTTTCGAACAGGCTTTCCTGTGTTGCAACCATTTTCAGGTCGGGAAGCTTGACGTCCGCAACCTGGCTTAAGTTTATGTAGAAGTGGGTGTTGTTACCGCGCCTTTCGGTTATTACGTTCAGCTTGATAATCAAGCCCGACGCGTCTATATCGAGGTTAGCTTCTGCAAGCTTGCCCTGCTCTCCCTTTTCGCCCGTGACGTAAATTTCCGCGCCTACGTATACGCCTTCCAGCACGTCGATATTGCAGTTGTCGCCGTCCAGCCTGAACTGCACCGCATAGGTGTTGGAACCGAGGATATTTTCAACCGAAACGGATGAAATTGCCTCGAACAGGAAGTCGTATGCAAGGCGGACGAAGCCGGCGCTGCCGTCCTTTGACGAGGACATTTTGCAGCTTTCGAACTTGCTTTCGATTGCGGGTATAAGACTGCCCGTAACCGAAGATGCCTCCAGTTTGCCGCCCATAGTGAACCTTTCGCCGAGTGCCGCTTCATAGAAGAGCGTAAGCGCGCCGTCCGCGCCGATTTCCACGCTTGCCGCGTTGTCGGCAAGATATTTAAGCGCTACGGATTTGCCGTCGGAAGTCAACGTAAGGTCGTTGAGAACGCCCACCCATTTATCCGAAGCGAGCAATCCGAAGAGCGCCGACATAAGCTTGTCGTTGCCCGAAACGTCGTCGTTTTGCTCTATCGTAAGAGCCGCCGTCTGCGTTTCCGCGCCGAAAAGTCCCTTTACCTTATTATATATATCGTTGAATCCTGCTTCAACGGAATCGATATCTTCCTTATAAATTTCAAGACCGACTTCGTTGAGCGCCATTCTTACCAGCGGAGTTCCGTCGGCGTTTTTATCGTAAATCAATTTGACTGTAGCGACGTCGGAAGCCCTCTCCGTGATAGACATCGAGAGGTCGAGCGCAACGTATTCGCCGCCCTTCTTCCAGCTGATTTCACCGCCGCCCCAGATTTCCACGACTATGCCGTCCAGCGAAAGATAGGTTTCGCCGCGCGCGATTTCGAACGCGATACTCTGCTCTTCGATTACGCTTTCAACCTCGCTCCATACCGCGCCTGCGGTATTGATAAGGTCGGTCAAATCGAGGCAGCTGTCAAAATCGGGCTGTTCGATTGCGCCTGCCGCTCCGCTCACGCACATATCGAAGCCGAGTGCGGGAAGGCTTGCGGAAAGGTTGCCGCCGTAAACGCCCTCGCCCTTCTGATATTTAAGCGTGCAAGAACCGAACTTCACGCCCGCGTCAACGTCGAACATTTCAAGCAGCGTGTCTACGCTTACGCCAATCTTAATGGACGCCTTGTCTGCGTACATTTCGGTAAGCAAGCCCGAAAAATCGGTTGCAAGCGCGCCGTTTACAATCTTAATGAGCCCGTCGCTCGAAGCGCTCTGCACCTCGGGTAAGGTCAGAAGCTGTGAAACCGCTTGGGCAACCTCTTTGATATCGCACTTTAAGTTGATATTGACGGGAACGCCGTTGATTTTCTTTAAGCTTACTACCGCCTTGCCGTAGCCGACCGAGGCAGGTTCGTAGCCGTACCAGACGCCCACCGTTGCGGAAATTTTGTGTCCGAGATAGGTATACGAAACGTCCGCGTCCGCGCCGACGGTTATACCGTCGATATCGACGTAAGCGGTAACTTCAGCGTTTATTCCTTTAAGACCGGCTATCTTTACTTTTTCGTCGTCGCCGCGCAGATTAGCCGTGACTTTAATTAAATCCGCGCCGAGAAGCGAATGAACGTCCGCAATATATTCGGCAAGGTCTGCGCCCTCCTCTTCGGAAGGACGGCTTATCTTAGGCGCCGTCGTGGTAAGAATGGTAAGCCCCAAATCGACCTTTTCGCCGCCGAGCGACAGACCGCCTACAGTACCGCCGCGGAAGGTAATTACGTTGTTGTTTATGCCGAACACGAGCCTTGCGTTTACGCCTATGCCCAGACCGAGAAGGTCGTCGGTATCGAGAGTGAGCACCGCCTGCTTTTCACCTGCAGTGAGCACCATTGAATTCATTAACGCGCTTACGGGGTCAACGCCGTCCTCAGCAGCCTGCGTTGCTTCGGTCTGGGCATCGTCGCCGCCCTTGTCGAACGCCGCCGTAATTTTATCTATAACGTCGCCGAACTGCCCTACGGCAAGCTTGACTTCCGCAAGATTGCCGCTTAAAGCGAAGTCCTTACCGTAATACGCGGCAATTTCACCGTTCTCGTATTCGATATAAAGCGTCTGTTCCTTTAAACTCTTGCCGAGGCTGAGGTTTAAAACCAGCGTGCCGAACGGGTCGGACAAATCAAGCGATATAAACGCGTAACCTACGTACGTGTTATTGCCGAGGTTTGCCGCAATTTCGAACTGCGCGCCGCCGTTCATTATCTGCGAGAAGCCGTTCGAAAGCACGTTGGTAACGTCCATCACCAGCTTTTCGTCGTTAGGACCGCCCTGCTCCAGGCTGTCGTCGCCCAGATATTTTTTGTAATAGCTGTCGTAATAAGAGTAATGCTCGTTATCGAAGTGGTCGTCGCCGTACCAGTACTCGGTTGCAAAGTCGGAAACCGAGGAAACGACGATACCCTTGTTGACGTTAGCCACTTCGTGCATGTTTGCCGAAAGAATCTTCCAGCCGCCGTCGAAGGTGACCGAGAAAGTGATGCTCTGGAAATCGGGATAGCCGCTGAGTCCGCCCCTCGTCTTCATACCGAACTGGTAGAAATACGTGGAAGCTACGGGGTCGAGCGTGAAATTCTGCGTGTAGGTGCCGTCCGCGTTAACCTTTATCTGCTCGCTGTCGATAATGTTGTTTTCGTTGACTATGTAGTTGAAAAGCTCGTTGGGAAGCAGACCGTAGGTGTAATGATAGGAGCGCTCGTTAAAGAAAACGGGTGCCTCCTCGCTCCACACCGCCTGGGAAGGCAGGGTGTCCGCCTGGGGCGCTTCGCTGGTGCGGAAATAAACTTCGTAATCGCCTTCGGCGTTCTTGACAGTACAGGTCTGAGTGCCGCTCTTGACCATCGACGAATAGGTGAGGTCGGTAGTTAACAGCACGCCGTTCTTGTAATCGCGGAAGTTACGCGTCGTCTGCGTTGCTATGGATGCCGATGTTACGCCGTACGAATAGGAATGATACTGTTCCTGCGAATCGAACACCGAAACTATGTACGCCAGATTTTCCGCGCAGGTGTGCGCGGTGGGAAGACTTCCGTCATCCGGGGGCGTAAGTCTTGTAATTTCTATATTGTCGGGCTCGGTTAAATCGGTCGACTTGCGAACGCAACCCGCCGCACCTGCGGACAGAGCTGCAACCGCCGTGACCGACAACGCCGTAGCCATTAATTTTTTAAAGGAAAATTTAATCATTTGCTGTCTCTTACACGGACCTGTCGACAAACCGTGCGCGGTATGACATTATCCGTGATAAAACTATTATAATAGTTATAAACACAGTTGTCAACATTTTTAAGGGTGCTTGTCATAAAAATGTATTACTGTACGCGTTAAAATATTACAAAAAACGATAATTATTATCAAAAACCGCCTAAAACTATAATATATAATGACAAGAAAAATTACAATGGAGATTTTGTCATATGTCGGACGTGATATTTATGAACGGCGCGAGAGGCGGCGCGGGCGTGACAACGTGTGCCGTTAAGCTGGGAATTGCACTCAGCGAGGCGGGCGAGCGCACGCTTATAGTCGACGGCGATACGGAGTGCGCAAGCGGTCTGCAGATAAGCGGACTGCAGGGCCTGAACGTCTATACCCTTGCCGACGTGGAGACCGGGGCGTGCCGCGTCAAGCAGGCGATTTTACAGCATCCTTCCTCCCCCAACCTTTACGTTCTGCCCTCTCTCGGCTGCAATGACGAGGGATGCGTGGAAAGGGCGGTTGCCGAGTGCGAGCCGCTGTTCGACTACGTAATCTGCGACGGTATTGCCAGAAGTGCCTGCCGCCGCGCGCTGCTAGTCAGCGACCCCTACCATTCCTCACTGGCGGGAGCGAAAAAGCGCGGCGGCGAACTCAAAGACGCGGGATTCAAGGACGTTGGGCTTTTAATAAACAAAGTCAACGGCGGACTGGTTTTCGACGGCGCGATACTTACGCCGCAGGAATTTGCAACCGTCGCGCGGCTTCCGCTGTGGGGAGTTATCCCCGAGGATTTGTCCCTGCCGCTCAACAAAATGCGTTCGGGCACAAAAAGGGCGTTTGCGCTTGCCGCCGCTTTTATTTCGGGCAAGGGCAAAAAGACCTACGGCGTGGTGAGAGAGTACCTGGGCGTTAAGGGAATTATTAAACGCAAAATGAGGGAACGCGTATGAATTTTGAAGTGACCGCAGACCGCGAGCAGATGACCGACGAGGAAAAAGAACTTTTTCTGTGCGACTTAAAAGGCGTGTGCGCAGAGTACTTCGAATCGGACGGAAAATATTCTATGGACGTCACGCGGACCGAAAAGGGTTTTTCCGTGTGCATAATCTTCGACGCCGTGCGAATTAAAAAATTTAAAAAACCGCGTTAAAAAAAGAGCCGACTTCAACGTCGGCTCTTTGCATAATTACTCATTTTTTATTCAGTTTGCGTATATGGCTTTAACCGCCTTTTGAAGCTGTTCGTCGCCGTAAGTGACGTCCCACTCCGCTTCAACCGTCTTGCAGCCCTGCCCTACGTTCAGCCCAATATCGTGTATGCTGACCTCTCCCTTGGGCCAGTAAATTTTTGCGGTGGTCAGCTTGAGCGCCTCGCCCGTCAGATGATTTGTAAAAGTCGTCTGCATAATGCCCTTGCCGTAGGTGCGGCAGTTTTTGTCCGCCGTACGCGAAAAGGCGAGATACTTTTCCGAAAAGTCGGAAATATAGATATCGCCGTAGTCAATGACGCCGTTGTCGATAAGCACGCCGATTAAAGCTTCGGAAGCGCTTGCCGTGCCGTTATCCGCAAGCACGCTTACCTTGGTGCCGGCGGGAAGCTGCGAGGAGCGCGGATATCCTACCTTTACGGAATACCCCTCTCTTCTGCCGTCCTTATACACGGCAATCATGCCGATTTTGTTGCGGTCGGGCAATTGCCCCGTATATATGCCCGAAATATCGCACATTACGTCCACGTAACCGCCGCCGTTGCCGCGCAAATCAAGAATGAGCGACGTGCATTTCTGCGCGTTGAAAATTTCTATCAGAGAAGCCGTTTCCCAGGCGGCGCTGCCGTAGAACTGGTCGAGTCTGAGATAAGCCGCACCGTCGGGAAGATATTCAATTCCCCCGTCGGTCTTTTTCACGTTCGCCCCGTCAGCATCGTAGACGACGCTCCACTGCGCGGTTGAAGTACTCATCGTGCAGTAGCTTGCCGTATACTCGCTCTTTGCAAGCTCGTGCTCTCCGCGGTCGGTAATGAGCGTGAATTTTTCACCGTCGGCTAACGAATCGATACAGGCGGAAAAGCTTTCGCCCGAATCGATTTGAGTAGACTGCGAACCGCGCTCCACCGCCGTCACGAACTCGCCCGCGCGAAGTCCGCTCCTGTACGCAGGGGAATTGCCTACGACACTCTCGATTAAAATTCCGCTCTTTCCCGAGGGGTGCGCGCCCTCTCCGACGTAGGCGTAGCTTATGCCCACTCCGCTCTTGCTGCCGCGGTTGGAAGCGACTACCGCCTTGTACTCCTCCGCCGTGTAATAGTCCGAATAAATGTCAAGATACCTGTCGGCAACGTCCTTTAAAGTGCCGCTTAAAATATCGTCCGCGGGAATATCCTGATAGTAGTTTTCGCGTATGGTTTTAATAGCCCAGTCGAAGGAAGCCGCCTGCCTGCTCCGCGTTAAACGCGAGGTAATGAAACCGCACGCAAACGACGCCGCCGCAATGACTATCGCAACCGTAACTGTCACCAAAATTTTTAACACCTTTCTGTCTTTCATCTTAGCGCCGCCTCCTTAGTATAACAACGGTACAGGATTATAAAAGTTACGGCGTCTGAAAATTTGCAGACGTCCAGTCCCGTAAGTTTTTTGAGTTTTGCTATTCTGTAAATGAGCGTGTTGCGGTGCATATAAAGCTTGCCCGCGGTGCGGCTTACGTTAAGGTCGTTTTCGAAAAGACACAGGCAGGTCGCAACCAAATCCTTATCCTCGAAAGCGCGCGCGTAAACGCCCAGCTCGTGTGCGGACGGCAAAACCGCAAGACGGTTTTTAAGCGCTTCGCCTATCAGTCCGTCAAGCATGCTTCCGCCCGCCGTAATATCCGTTTGTTTCAGCATATCAGGCTCCGTTTTTTGCCTTTGGTGCGCATATATACCGCAATTAACGGTATTTTGCGCGCCCGGGCGCTATATTTATTATATACTGTATTTTACGATTTATCAACCACTTTGAAAGAAAAATGAATTATCTGCGGACAAGATGTCTAAAATATTACAGTAGGACAAGCCGCGGCGTATAATCTTCGGGCGGCAACCCGGCGTTAACTTTGCTATATTATGCGGTCAACCGGCAAAAATTATATAAGTTTAAGGTAAAAAAATCCATATACGCCTTGACATACGCGCGCAATTGTACTACAATTAGACATAGCTGAAAGTATTTTCGGCCCGAACTATAACGGCGTCACGCCGGGCAACCGGCGTATTATGATAAACCGAACGGAGAATGATAATATGACAGAAAACGTATTTAACGACGAAATTGCCGTAACCGACGACAATGCCGTAGTGACGGAAACTGCCGTTACCGACGACACTGCCGAAGCAACGGAAACGGTTAAAGTGGTTGACGTACAGGAAAAGAAAAACAAATCCAGAAAGATTACCGTCCTGGTTACCTATTTAATCACGGTCGTCTGTCTTCTTGCGGGCTTGCTCGTTCCCCTCTTCAACTGGGGTACCGGCGCTTTGATGGACAGAATGTTGCTCAGATATATCCCTTCGATGCTGAACAACGTGCTTGCACTGTTTACGAAAACCGAGCTTATCCCCGCAAGCATACCCTGGTTCATAAACGTCTATACGGGCAAGTTCGACTTGCTTTCCCTGACGTGCGTTCTCTACGCGCTTCTGTGCGTGGTTTCGCTTATTATGATTATTCCCGTATGCCTTGGCAAGAAGCACAAGAGCACCAGCGTGAAATGCGCGCTTGCGGTTGAAATTTTAGCGATAATCATTACCGCAACTTACGTCGTTTACCGCTCCTACTTCCTTGCCAACCTGGCAATTGCGTGGACGGACTTCAATATTCTTATCCCCCTTGGCGGCGCTATTATAACGGCTGTTATTCAGTCGATACTGACCAAGGGCAGCCTGGGCGTTTCCAAGACAATAGGAATTATTCTTTCCACGCTGGCGGTAGTAAGCATTCTGGATATCACCGTATTCGTTCCCAAGCTCGCTTCGTCCATGAACAGTCTGTCGGCTAAGCTTCACAGCGGCGAAACGGCGGGATTCATCAGCGGTCTGGAGCTTCCCACTCACGCGGGCATCAACGGCGCCGGCATACTTTACTCGATTAAATCCGCGTTCGGAACGGTGTTCGGTTCGGGCGCTTATATCGGAACGCTTTACGTTTTGATAATGCTTCTTGCAGTGCTTACACTGTTAAATTTCATATGCGATACGATAGGACTTGCCGTCGGCAGGAAATACAAAAAAGACGGTTTGCCCGCACGCAACGCAGGACTCAATATTTTCGCACTCGTAAGATATTCCGCAACGCTCGTATTTGCGGCGCTGCTTATAATACTCGGAATAATGATGAAGGGCATAACTCCCGGCATATACCTCTATCTGCTTGCCGCGCTGATGCTGTTTGCGCTTATTAACGCGATAATCCGCACCGCAGTGGAATTTGCAAGGGCGAAGAAGTGCGCGACCAACGTAGAGGACCTTGAAGACGCCATGGTTGAAGAAACCGTCTTCGAGCCCCAGGCCGAGGAAGAAGCCGTATACGCACAGCCTTCTTACGAGCCCGTATACGAGCAGCCCGAATATCAGCAGCCCGTAGAGGAACAGCCCGTTTACGAACAGCCTCAATACGAGCAGCCTGCGGCGGAGCAGCCCGTTTACGAGCAGCCTCAGTACCAGCAGCCTGCGGAAGAACAACCCGTTTACGAGCAGCCCGTATATGAGGAAACAATTTACGAGCAGCCTCAATATCAACAGCCCCAGTACCAGCAGCCTGCTTACGAGCAGCCTCCTTACAACCCGTACGGTAACGAGCGCTCGCCTTACAGAAAGGATTACGAGCAGCCCGCTTACGACGACTATGAGCCCGAGGAAGAACCCGAATACGAGGAGCCTGTAAAAGCTGAACCCGTTAAGGCTAAGGCAAAAGAAAAGGAAAAAGAACCTGCTCCCGCTCCCGCACCCGAAACCATATACGTGTACAGCGGCGATACCGACGAATTCCTGGATACGCTTTCCGATAAGGAAAAGGTTGAATTTGTCGAAGTGTTCATTAAAAAGAGCAAGGGCACTGTAAACGGCGTTCCCGATTACCACATCAAGGGCGACAATGCAGACTTCTTCCCCGCGGTGTTCGTACACATCAACAGATACCGCGACAAGCTGTCCGACGCGCTTATGGGCAAGATGTACAAGCAGCTCGGCAGATAAACTGAATACAAATTAAAACGTCCGCGCGGTTGAAAGCCGCGCGGACGAATTTTTTTATTGTCATTTATTTATTAGCAGAAATTTTTACCGTAACGTTGCCGCCCGTAATCTTTACGTTGCCGCCCGAAAGAGCGTTTACGATGTACAGCCCCCTGCCGCTCTCTGCAAGCACTTCGGGCAAACCGGGTACTGTTATTTCGCCTGCAGGCGACGAGGCGCGTACGGTTATTGTTATTTCGCCGTCGGACAGCATCCCCGAAAACAGCGCCGAACAGCCGCAGTGCCTTATTACGTTGGTTATCAGCTCGCAGGATATAAGACGGCTGTCAAACACCGCGTCGGCGTCCGCTCCGCTCCCTTCCAGATATTTTATAAACCTGAACAGTTCGGCGTTCATTTCGCTGATATCTTCGATTTCGAAAGTAATCACTTTGACAACGCCTCCCTGAGTTTTTCTATTATTCTGTGCTCCGCGCGCGAAACGAACATCTGGCTGACTCCCAATATTTTGCCCGCTTCCGCCTGCGATTTACCCTGTACGTAGCGCAGGACGACAACCTCCCTCTCTATCGGGCTGAGCTTTGCAATTTCGGTCTTTAACGAATCGTTATCTTCAAAGCTTTCGAAAAAGTTGTGTCCGTCCGCAATGACCTCGTAAAGGGGAACGTCGCTGTCCTCCCCCTTGACCGTCGAATCGAGGCTGACGGGAGCGCGGCACTCCATTGCTTCCAGTATAATTTCCTCGCTCTCGCCAAGCTGCTGTGAAAGCTGCTTAACCGTCGGCTTTACGCCGTTAGCTTTATAAAATTCGTTTACCGCCGATTTAACCTTTGCGCTGAGCGCGTAAAGCTTTCTCGGCACGCGGACGGAACGGGAATAGTCGCGAAAATAGTTGCGTATGATGCCCGTTATCGTGGGCGTTACGTATGTAGTGAACATATAGCCGAGGTTGGGGTCGAATTTCTCCACACCCGAAATAAGGGCCTCGGAAGCAATCTGCAACAAATCGTCGTAGTCCACTCCGCGCCCCGCAAATTTCTTGGCAAGTATTTGCGCCACGTACATATAGTTTTCGATAAGCTCGTTCCTTATAGCCTTGTCGCCCGTCCTGCGGTACTCACGGAAGAGCTCGTTTGCTCTTTCGTTGGTCATAAAGTCAATACAAGTCCGGATATAACGCCGCCGCTTTCTTCAAGCGTGCAGGAATAAACAAGCGCCGAAATGAGCGCAAGCGAAAATTCGTTGTCGCTGCTTTTGGGCTCTCCGCCCTCTCCCCTTACGGTTGCGTGTACGCCGTCCTTACAGTTGAGGGTAATCTTTACGCTTTTAAAGCCGCACGCCTTTAATATAAGACAGCTTTCCGTAACGCAGACCTTCATATCCTCGGCGCCGTCCACGTCGGTATCCGCCGCCGCGCACACCGCGCCAACCGCAAGGCGGAGCGCCGTCATATACTCGCTGTCGGCAAGATTAAATTCAACCTTAAAGTCCTTCATCAGTCAAACTCCATAATTCTGTCCAGAGCGCAGATTTCGAAAAGCTTTTTGATTCTGGGACGCATATTTTTGAGTATCAGTTTATTGCCGTCCGCTTTAAGATTTTTGAAAATCTTTACGAACGTGCCCAGCGTGGTGCTGTCTATAAATTCCAGCCCCGCGCAGTCGAACACCACGTCCTTTTTGTCGTTTTGATACATTGCGGCAACCTCCGCGTATAAATCCTCGCTGGTCGCGCTGTCAATTTCTCCGGTCAGCGCAACCACCAGTTTGTCGTCCGCCGAAACCAATCTTACCTGCTGCATAGCTTTAATCTCCTGCTATCGTATACTTAATTTATAAACGGAATTTTGAAAATTCAAACCCGTATACAGTATTTTAAGTTACCGCGCGCGTTTTGTCAATAGCGTTTGCGACAAATGATAAATGCAAGATTATGCACGAATATGAAAAAATATTCACGCCCGTGCAAAGCAAGTTGACAGAGCGGCGCAACTGATGATATAATAAATAAAATTATTTATTTGGTGACGACTTTGGATTTTAACGAGATAAACCTTATAGTTAAATATTCGCATACAATTTCGCGGCTTGCAAACCAGCTTAAAGAGACGGATGACATTCCCCTTGAGCTGTACGAAAAGTACGACGTTAAGCGCGGACTGCGCGACAAGAACGGCAAGGGCGTGCTGTGCGGACTGACCGAAATAAGCGAAGTTACCAGCTGGGAAGAAAAGGACGGCGTGAGAACGCCCATTCCCGGCATACTGCGCTACCGCGGTTACGACGTAAAGGATTTGATTTCAAACTGCGTAAAGGAAAACCGCTTCGGATTCGAGGAGACGGTCTACCTTTTGCTGTTCGGCAAACTCCCCACGGTTGGCGAGCTGGAATATTTCAGGCAGATGCTTTCCGATTTCAGGGTGCTGCCCCGCAATTTCGTGCGCGACGTAATAATGAAATCGCCCAGCAAGGATATGATGAATATGCTTTCGCGGTGCGTGCTCAATCTTTACAGCTACGACCCCGACCCCGACAACGTTATGGTAAGCAACGTTTTAAGGCAGAGCTTACAGCTTATCGCCGAATTCCCCATGATTGCGGCTTACTCGCACAGGGTATATAAATACTACAACACCAACGACGGCTCTATGTACATACATAAGCCGATTGCCGAGTACTCGACCGCGCAGAACATTCTGCACATACTGCGCATAGACAACGCTTTCACCGATTTGGAAGCAAAGGTTCTGGATATCTGCCTTATTCTGCACGCGGACCACGGCGGCGGCAACGCATCCACCTTCACCACGCACCTTTCGACGTCCACGGGCACCGACACCTATTCCTCGGTTGCGGCTTCGCTCGGCTCCTTGAAAGGTCCCCTGCACGGCGGCGCCAACCTGATGGTGTGCCAGATGTTCGAAAA